>NZ_JBHUXV010000030.1:0-95292 GCF_042669125.1 Streptomyces sp. NPDC057253
CGGCAGGCCGGCCCGGTCGGCACCCACGCCGCAGCTGTCGCCGACGAGGTTCAGAAGGCCCTGGTAGCGGGGCTCAAGCCGACCGCCTTGCACGGCATCCGTGCCGCCCTCCCCTCCGCCGCCCTGCTCGGTGCCCACACCCTCGCGCTCACGACCGTGTCCCGCAGGGAAGCCCAGGGCGGTTCACCCCTCGCCCCCTTGGCGGCGCTGGTCGCGACAGCCGCCCTGACCCGCCGCGTGGCCCGGCCCCGGCCCCTCCCGACGGACCGGCTCGACGAAGCCCGCAGCCACACCGGACCGCTCTCCGTCCTCCACAGGACGACCGCGGCCCTGTCCCGCCCGCCAGGCCCCCGCACACCCACCGGCGATCACCCCCCGCAGCCCGGCTCCCGCCCCAAGCTCCCGGACCCACCCGCCGCTCTACGCCTCGCCCTCGCCACCGCCTACGCGGTCACCGCCGCCCGCCCCTACTTCCACGCCGCGCTCAACCCGTCACCCCCACTCACCCAACGCGCCGTCACCGGCGGCATCCGCGCCACGATCCCCCTCCAGGCCGCCCTCACCGCCCGCTCGGGCACGAAGGCGGCGACGCTCACCGCCCTCCTCACCACCACCCTCGCCCCCCTGGCAGCCCGCTTCGCGAGAAAGGTGAGCGTCACATGACCAGCCCCCTCTCCACTCCCCACCACGGCGCCGGCCCCGCCTCGCCCCCCAACGGACTCCGCTTCGGCTACGGCACCAACGGCCTCGCGGACCTCCGTCTCGACGACGCCCTCGCCCTTCTCGCCGACCTCGGTTACGACGGCCTCGGCCTGACGCTCGACCACATGCACCTGGACCCCCTCGCCCCCGACCTCGCCGCCCGCACCCGCCGTCTCGCGCACCGGCTGGACGCGCTCGGCCTGACGGTCACCGTCGAGACAGGTGCCCGCTATGTGCTCGACCCGCGTCGCAAGCACGGCCCGTCCCTGCTGGACCCCGACCCGGACGACCGCGCCCGCCGCGTCGACCTGCTCGTCCGGGCCGTCCAGGTCGCCGCCGACCTGGGTGCCCACGCCGTGCACTGCTTCAGCGGCATCACACCGGCCGGCACGGACCAGGACACGGCGTGGAAACGCCTGGCCGAGACCCTCGCACCGGTCCTGGAAGCCGCCACCGCCGCCGGCGTCCCTCTCGCCGTCGAACCCGAACCCGGTCATCTCCTCGCCACCCTCGCCGACTTCCACCACCTCCGCACCACCCTCGGCGACCCCGCTGCCCTCGGCCTCACCCTCGACATCGGTCACTGCCAGTGCCTTGAACCCCAGTCACCCGCCGACTGCGTACGCGCCGCGGGCCCCTGGCTGCGCCACGTCCAGATCGAGGACATGCGACGAGGCGTGCACGAACACCTCCCCTTCGGTGACGGCGACATCGACTTCCCGCCGGTCCTCGCCGCCCTGGCCGACACCGGCTACCAGGGCCTGACCGTCGTCGAACTGCCCCGTCACTCCCATGCGGGCCCCCACTTCGCCGAACTCTCCCTCCCGTTCCTCCGTCAGGCAGTGGCGCTCTCACAAGGAAGCACTCCATGACCCACCCCCAAGCCCACCAGGCAACCTCCATGCCGGCCCCCCCGGACACCCCGGCGACCCCGGACCCGGACGCCCCGGCGTCGATCACCCCGGCGACCCCGGACCCGGACGCCCCGGCGTCGATCACCCCGGCGACCCCGGACCCGGACGCCCCGGCGTCGATCACCCCGGCGACCTCTGACCCGAACACCCCTGACCCCAACACCCCAGCCCTGGACACCTCGGCCCCCAACACCCCCGCCACCCCCCTCGCCCGCACCCCGCCCACCACCCTGCGCCGCCACCTCACCCCCCGCCTCGGCGAAGCCGCCCGCGCCTGGCTCGACCGGGCCCTGGACGAGGCCGCCGCCCACCCCGGCGCCCACGGACCCATCTCCGCATGGGAGTTGCGCCTCGCCGAGGCAGGACGCCGTTGCGGGCCCGAACACGCCGACGCCGTCCGCGTCCTGATCCTGCACGCCGCCCGCGCCGACACCGCCGCCCTCACCCGGGTCTACGCCCAGGGCACCGCCGCCGAACGCCGGGCCGTTCTGCACGCCCTGCCCCACCTGGTGCCCGGCCCGCAGGCGCTCCCCCTCGTCGAGGACGCCCTGCGCACCAACGACACCCGGCTCGTGGCCGCCGCCGTCGGCCCCTACGCCGCCCGCCACCTCGCCGCCCACCACTGGCGCCACGCCGTGCTGAAGTGCCTGTTCACCGGCGTGCCCGTCGCCGAGGTGGCCGAACTGGACCGGCGCGCCCGCGCGGACACCGAACTCGCCCGCATGCTCGGCGACTACGCCGCCGAACGCACCGCCGCCGGCCGTCCCGTCCCCCAGGACCTGCACCGCGTCCTGACCCTGACCGACCCCGAGGCCGCCCCACCCGCACCGGCCGCCGACCACGGCCCGAGCGGCTCCCAAGGCCCCCACGCCGCCCACGCCGCCCCTGGCGTCGACGGCACCCACGGCAAGGAGTCCTGATGCGCATCTTCGACCCCCACATCCACATGACGTCACGGACCACCGACGACTACCAGGCCATGCACACCGCCGGCGTGCGTGCCGTGGTCGAGCCGTCCTTCTGGCTGGGCCAGCCCCGTACCTCGCCCGCCTCCTTCCTCGACTACTTCGACTCCCTGCTGGGCTGGGAACCCTTCCGCGCTGCGCAGTACGGCATCGCCCACCACTGCACGCTCGCCCTGAACCCCAAGGAGGCGAACGACCCCCGCTGCACACCGGTCCTCGACGAGCTGCCCCGGTATCTCGTCAAGGACCAGGTCGTGGCCGTCGGCGAGATCGGCTACGACTCCATGACCCCCGCCGAGGACACCGCCCTCGCCGCCCAGCTCCAGCTCGCCGCCGACCACGAACTGCCCGCGCTCGTCCACACCCCGCACCGCGACAAGCTCGCCGGCCTGCGCCGCACCCTGGACGTGGTGCGCGAGTCCGCCCTGCCGACCGAGCGGGTCCTGGTCGACCATCTCAACGAGACCACCGTCAAGGAGGCCAAGGACAGCGGCTGCTGGCTCGGCTTCTCCGTCTACCCGGACACCAAGATGGACGAGGAGCGGATGGTCGCGATCCTGCGCACCTACGGCCCCGAGCAGGTCCTGGTGAACTCCGCCGCCGACTGGGGCCGCAGCGACCCCCTCAAGACCCGCAGGGTCGGCGACCTCATGCTCGCCGAGGGCTTCAGCGAGGACGAGGTCGACCGGGTGCTGTGGCGCAACCCCGTCGCCTTCTACGGGCTCAGCGGCCGCCTGAACCTCGACGTCCCGGCCACGGACGTCACCCACGAGGGCAACTCCATCCTCCGCGGCCCGCAGAAGACGGAGGCGTGAGCCATGCGCTTCCGCCACCCCGACGGCACCACCGTCCACCTCGCCTACTGCACCAACGTCCACCCCGCCGAGACCCTCGACGGCGTCCTCGCCCAGCTCCGCGACCACTGCGAACCCGTCCGCCGCCGCCTCGGCCGCGACCGCCTCGGCATCGGCCTGTGGCTCGCCCGCGACGCCGCCCACGCCCTGGTCACCGACCCCTCCGCACTGCGCGACCTGCGCACCGAACTCGACCGCCGCGGCCTGGAGGTCGTCACCCTCAACGGCTTCCCCTACGAGGGCTTCGGCGCCGAGGAGGTCAAGTACCGCGTCTACAAACCGGACTGGACCGACCCCGAACGCCTCGAACACACCACCGCCCTGGCCCGCGTCCTCACCGGCCTCCTGCCCGACGACGTCACCGAGGGCAGCATCTCCACCCTCCCGCTCGCCTGGCGCACCGGCTACGACGACGCCGACGCCGACAAGGCCCGCACCGCCCTGCTCACCCTCGCCGAACGCCTCGACGCCCTCCAGGAACTGACCGGCCGCTCCATCCGCGTCGGCCTGGAACCCGAACCCGGCTGCGTCGTCGAGACCACCGGCGACGCCATCGCCCCGCTGACCGCGATCGCCCACGACCGCATCGGCATCTGTGTCGACACCTGCCACCTCGCCACCTCCTTCGAAGACCCGCACACCGCCCTGGACGCGCTCACCACCGCCCGCGTCCCCGTGGTCAAGTCCCAGCTCTCCGCCGCCCTGCACGCCGAACAGCCCCACCTCCCCGAGGTCCGCGAGGCACTCGCCGCCTTCGACGAACCCCGCTTCCTGCACCAGACCCGCACGGCCACCGCCGCCGGCCTGCGCGGCACCGACGACCTCGGCGAAGCCCTCGCCGCGGACGCCCTGCCCGACGGCGCACCCTGGCGCGCCCACTTCCACGTCCCCCTGCACGCGGCCCCCGCCGCACCCCTCACCTCCACGCTCCCCGTCCTCAAGGCCGCCCTGAGCCGGCTCGTCGGCGGCCCGCACCCCCTCACCCGCCACCTGGAGGTGGAGACCTACACCTGGCAGGCCCTCCCACCCGCACTGCGCCCCCGCGCCCGCACCCAGCTCGCCGACGGCATAGCCGCCGAACTCACCCTCGCGCGCGACCTGCTGACCGACCTCGGCCTCAAGGAGCTGCCATGAGCCCCCAGCACCCGGAAGCGGGCCGGACACAAGCCACCGCGGGCGAGACGGAAGCCGCCCCGGGCCGACAGTCCGCCGACGCGGCACCGACCCCCCTCCTCGTCCTCGACGTCGTCGGCCTCACCCCCCGGCTCCTGCACCACATGCCCCACCTCAAGTCCCTCGCCCAGTCCGGCTCCCACGCCCCGCTCGGCACCGTCCTGCCCGCCGTGACCTGCGCCGCCCAGTCCACCTTCCTCACCGGCACCCACCCCAGCGAGCACGGCATCGTCGGCAACGGCTGGTACTTCCGCGAGCTCGGCGACGTACTGCTGTGGCGGCAGCACAACGGTCTCGTCGCCGGCGACAAGCTCTGGGACGCCGCCCGCCGCGCCCACCCCGGCTACACAGTCGCCAACATCTGCTGGTGGTACGCCATGGGCGCCGACACCGACTTCACCGTCACCCCCCGCCCCGTCTACTACGCCGACGGCCGCAAGGAACCCGACTGCTACACCCGGCCCCCGGCCCTGCACGACGAACTCACCGACAAACTCGGCACCTTCCCCCTCTTCCACTTCTGGGGCCCCGGCGCGGACCTGGTCTCCAGCCAGTGGATCATCGACGCCACCCGCCACATCATGGGCACCCGCCACCCCGACCTGACGCTCTGCTACCTCCCCCACCTCGACTACGACCTGCAACGCTTCGGCCCCGACGACCCACGCTCCCTCAAGGCCGCCGCCGACCTGGACCGGGCACTGGCCCCGCTCCTGGACGACGCCCACGCGGAAGGCCGTACCGTCGTGGCGCTGTCCGAGTACGGCATCACCCGCGCGGACCGACCCGTCGACATCAACCGCGCCCTGCGCCGCGCCGGACTCCTAGAAGTGCACACCCAGGACGGCATGGAGTACCTCGACCCGATGGCCTCGCGTGCCTTCGCGGTCGCCGACCACCAGATCGCCCATGTCTACGTGCGCCGCCCCGAGGACCTCGACGCCACCCGCGCCGCCCTCGACGGACTGCCCGGCATCGGCCAACTGCTCGACGACGAGGGCAAGAAGGCCCACCACCTCGACCATCCGCGCTCCGGCGAACTCGTCGCCGTCGCGGAACCGGACGCCTGGTTCACGTACTACTACTGGCTCGACGACGACCGCGCGCCCGACTTCGCGCAGCTGGTCGAGATCCACCGCAAACCCGGCTACGACCCGGTCGAACTCTTCATGGACCCGCTCGACCCCTACGTCAAGGTCAAGGCGGCCACCGCGCTGGCCCGCAAGAAGCTCGGACTGCGCTATCGCATGGCGGTCGTGCCCCTCGACCCGTCACCTATTCGCGGCAGCCACGGCCGCCTTCCCGAGAGCGACGACGACGGTCCGCTCCTCATCTGCTCCACCCCCCGTGCCGTCGGCGACCGCATCGCGGCCACCGACGTGAAGTCACTCCTGCTCCGACTGGCCGGCCTTTCCTGACTGGTCACCAGTGAAGCACCCACCACTGACAACGCCCCCAGACCCCGAGGAGTCCCGGACATGAGCCGCATGTTCCAGCCCGACCCCGAACTCACCCACCGCCTCACCAGACGAGGCATGCTCGGCGTGGCCGCGGGCGCCACCGCCGCCGCGCTGCTGGGCGCCGCGGCCACCCCGGCCGGCGCCGCCACCGACGCCGCGACCGGCACCACCGGCCACGGCCGCGGCCGTCCCGTACTGCCCCCCGGCCGCCTCGGCATCCAGCTCTACAGCCTCCGCGACAAGGTCTCCACCCTCGGCTTCGGGCCCGTCTTCGCCGAACTGGAGAAGTACGGCTACGACGAGGTCGAATTCGCCGGATACACCCAGGGCTCGGCCGGACCGATCACCCTCGCCCAGCTCAGGCGACTGGCCCGCGACCACGGCCTGAACCCGATCGGCAGCCACGTCGGCTACTACTCCGACGACCCGAACGCCTACACCTTCGCCCAGAACCTCACCCAGGTCCTCGACGACGCCCAGGCCCTCGGTCTCAAGCACATCGGCACCGCGTCGGGCCCCTTCCGCTACGGCTCGACCGTCGACGCGTGGAAGCGTGCCGCCGAGGAGTTCAACACCTACGGGGCGGCGGCGAAGGCGCGCGGCATGAAGTTCTACCAGCACAACCACTCCGAGGAGTTCTCCTTCGCCACCGACAACCCCAAGGTCCGCCTCTACGACGTGCTCCTCAGGGAGACCGACCCCGACCTGGTGTTCCTGGAGATGGACATCTTCTGGGCGTACTCGGGCCAGTTCCGCTTCTCCCAGCGGCCCGACGGCAGCCCCGCACCCTTCGAACCCCTCAACTACGTCCTCAGGCAGCCCCACCGCTACCCGCTCTTCCACGTCAAGGACGGCGTGAGCGACCCGTCGAACACCTACGGCTACCGGATGACCGACGTCGGCGACGGAGACATCGACTACCAGAAGTTCATCTCCGCCGTGACCCGGCTGAAGGGCGAGCGCCTGGCCCACCACTGGCAGGCCGAGCACGACCAGCCCACCGAGTCCTTCACGTTCGCCCGACGCTCCAGCGCCCACCTGCACTCACTGCGGGAGAAGTGCTGACCGCACACGGCTGAGGCGGGACCCCGAGGGCGCAGGGGGCGCTCCCCGCCGGTCGGGGTCCCGCCGTCGTGTAAACGGGCCGGCCGGTCCGCCCCGGCCGCCGCGGCAGCCGTCAGGACGAGCCGGCGTACGCCCGCGTACACGTTCATGGGGTGTCCGCGCACACAGCCCAACCGGGGGAGGAGGCCCGGTCCGCCCCCCGGCGAGGGCGGTGACCCGCAGGCCCCCGGTCCGGTCGAAGACCCGTTCGGCCGCGCAGAGCCGGTCGGGGAGGCCCGCGAGAGGACCGGGTTCGACACGGACCGGGGGAGTGTCGCGGACGAGCCACCGAGGCGCCGTGAAGACCGCGCCGAGGCTCGCCCTGCCGGACGGGCCGCAGGAGGATGTCGTACGACCGCCCTCCGGCCGGCCCCCGGCCATCAGCGGGTCCGAGTGGGACGAGGCCGCCCGGCCGGGGACACCGCGCACCCTCGCGGACGGGGCCGCCCCGCCGGGGACACCGCGCACCCTCGCGGACGAGGCCGCTCCGCCGGGGACGCCACGTGCCCTCGCCGACAGGGCCACCCCGTCTCCGACGTGTCGTGGCCGACGTCCGCGGATCACCCCCCGGCGCTGCGTCACTCGTCCCATGGGCCGGCCTCAGCTCCGCATCGCCACGACGACCGGCGACTTCTCGATGCGGATCGCAGCGGCCTCGAACTCCACGGCCCCCGCGATCGGACAACGGGCCCCGGCCGCCCACCCGTTCGCCCCGTCGACTGCGCCCGACGGGCGGCCGGCCATGAACGCCAGGCCCGGCCGCAGCGCCGGATCCACCCACACCGGTGCCGTCGTCGCTCCGAACCGGGTCACGACCCGCACCTCCTCGCCGACCACCACGCCGTAGCGCTCGGCGTCCTCAGGGCTCAGCTCGACACACTCCGCGCGCCGCAGCGACGACGCCGAACCCCCCTTGTGCAGGCGGGTGTTGGACGAGTCGAGACGGCGCCCCCTCGTCAGCCGGACCGGATACCGCTCGTCCGTCAGATCGACCGGAGGGGCGTGGGGGACGAGCTGGAAGGGCGTACGGCCGTCACGATCGCCCGGCCCGCGCCCGGTCAGCAGTGCCAGATCGCGCCACGCGCGGACAGCGTCCGTGCCTTCACCGGTGCCGTCCTCGACGACACCCTGTGGCCGGCACTGCTCCCCGCGCGCCCAAGCGAGCGCCAACTGGCCTACGACAGCGGCTGATACGCCCGTCACCTTCACCGTGAGCGACACCGTCCACGGCTCGACCAGCTCCCGGTACTCCTCGAACCCGGAGGTCGCACGCCCGATGAACTCCCCGTCGGCCAGGCCGGTGTGGATGATCTCCCGGCCGACCGCGTGAGCCATCGGCACGGCGGTGCCGGCGTTCGGCCGGAGGCGACCGCCGGACCCGATGGCGTGGGCGCTCAGTTCTGTCATGCGGCGGACCGGAGGGCGAGGAGGTCGGACAGCGCGTGGACCGTGCGCAGGGTGGGCACGTCCACGCCGGTGATCTCCGCCAGCTCGATCACGGCGGTCAGCAGGACGTCGAGTTCGAGAGGCTTGCCGCGCTCCAGGTCCTGGAGGGTCGAGGTGCGGTGGTCGCCGACGCGTTCGGCGCCGGCCAGGCGCCGCTCGATGGAGACGCCGACCGTGCAGCCCAGGGCCTCGGCGACCGCGAGCGTCTCGGCCATCATGGTCTCGATGACCTTGCGGGTGCCGCCGTGCAGACACATCTGCCGCATGGTGGCGCGGGCCAGTGCGCTGATCGGGTTGAAGGAGATGTTCCCGAGCAGCTTGAGCCAGATGTCGTCGCGCAGGTTCGCCTCGACCGGAGCCTTCAGACCACCCACCCGCATGGCCTCACTGAACGCCAGACACCGCTCGGACAGACTCCGGTCGGGCTCGCCGATGGAGAACCGGGTGCCTTCCAAGTGCCGTACGACACCCGGGCCTTCGAGTTCGGTGGCCGCGTAGACGACACACCCGATGGCCCGCTCCGGAGCGAGCACCTTGCTGACCGCGCCGCCTGGGTCGACGCTCTCGATGCGGTGGCCGTCGTAGGGGCCGCCGTGCCGGTGGAAGTACCACCAGGGGATGCCGTTCTGGGCCGCGATGACGGCCGTGGTGGCATGGAGAAGGGGCTCGATGAGCGGCCCGCACGCCGCGTACGAGTTGGCCTTCAGTCCGAGGAAGACATAGTCGACCGGGCCGATCTCGGCCGGGTCGTCGGTGGCATGGACATGGGCGGTGAAGTCACCGCGGGGGCTGAGGACCTGGACGCCCTGCCCGCGCATCGCCGCCAGGTGGGGCCCGCGGGCGACGAGGTGCACATCCGCGCCGCCACGGTGCAGGGCCGCACCTACGTAGGCACCGATCGCACCGGCGCCGAGAACTGCGACTTTCATGATGAGGAAGCTCCGTTCGGTGAGGGTGACCGAGGAACTGTCGACTTTGTCGACTGGATATTGTCTACAGGATGGAGCGAGTGCTCAGCAAGAGTCGTGACGTCACCAACCCCCGGTGAGCTGCTGCGAAGCGCCGGTACGAGCCGGGCTTCGCGGCGGTTGTGCGCCGTAGACTGTAGGCGAAAGCCAATTCACGATCGGCGCTCAGCTGCAGTGACGACGCTGTACAGGAGGGACCGCGATGTTGCCGACCACAGGACTGCCGTACGGCACCGTGCCCAGGCTCGAGCGTCCCGGTCCCCTGCGCGACCGTGTCTACGGGGCCTTGCTGGAACTGATCACCACGCGTGCGCTTCAGCCCGGTCAGCATCTTGTGGAGAGTGAGCTGGCGGGTCATCTCGGGGTGTCTCGGCAGCCGGTGCGCGAGGCGTTGCAGCGGCTGAACACCGAGGGGTGGGTGGATCTACGGCCTGCCCAGGGGGCGTTCGTGCATGAGCCGACGGACGAGGAGGCGGACCAACTCCTCACCGTCCGCACCTTGTTGGAGGCCGAGGCCGCCAGGTTGGCCGCCGCCAACGCGGGCAGCGCCGGTGTCGCCGCCCTGGAAGCACTGTGCGCCGAGGGCGAGAAGGCCGTCGCCGCCGACGACGTGGATGCCGCGGTAGCCCTGAACGCCCGACTCCACGCGAAGGTCATGGAGTTGGCGGGCAACACGGTCCTCGCCGAGCTGGCGGGCCAGGTGGATCGCCGGGTGCGGTGGTACTACACGCCGATCGCCCGGCAGCGCGGCCGGCAGTCCTGGATCGAGCACCGGGAGCTCATCGCCGCGATCGCCGACCGGGACGAACAGCGCGCCACCGCCGCCATGCGGCAACACACCGAACACACCCGGAAGATGTACCACGAACGCGAGAAGTAGCCCGCAGGACAGGCTGGTTCACCACCGGCACCACAGGCCGGATCAGGCGGCCCTTCCCCGGCCAACGGCACGGGAAGGGCCGCCTGATGTCCGAACGGCCCTGCTCAGGCCGCGGCTTGTGGCTGGGCGGCCGAGACACCGCTCCGGGGCCGCCCCGGCTGCCGCAGCAGCAGCGCGATCGCGGCCGCCACCATCGAGGTGGCGCCGGCCAGCGCGTACGCCCCGTCGTAACCCCAGGCCGCGACGACCATGGAACCGAGCCCGCCGCCGAACAGACCGCTGATCAGCTTGCCGCTGTACACCAGCCCGTAGTTGGAGGCGTTGAAGTTCTCCCCGAAGTAGTCCGGGGTGAGCGCCGCGAACAGCGGGTAGAACGCGCCGCCGCCGAACCCGGACAGGAACGCGAAGAACAGGAACAGCGACTCGCTCCTCACGTCACCCGCCCAGATCACGCCGAACTGCGCGAGCCCCAGGACGACGATCACGAACACCAGAGTGGACTTGCGGCCCCACTTGTCCGACAGCCAGCCCACCACCCCCCGCCCGACGCCGTTGATGACCGCCATGACACCCATCGAGGAGGCCGCCACCAGTGGGCCGAAGCCCACCTCCTTCGCGTAGTCGACCTGGAAGGAGATCCCGAAGATCGACACCCCCGCGGTCATCACGAGAGCGACCCACATGAGGGGAAGCATGCCGGTCCTGACGGCCTCCTTCGGCGTGAACTGCCGTACCGCGGGAGGGTTCTTGGCGAGCGCGACGGCACCCTTCCCGTCGCCGCCGTAGGTCAGCGGGTCGATGTCCGCGGGCCACCAGTTCTTCGGCGGGTCCTTGAAGAAGAACGCGCAGCCCACGACCACGATCAGGATGTAGCAGCCGATGAGGTCCAGCACCCGGTGGTAGTTCGCCGTGTCGAAGCCGTAGTTGAAGATGAAGATGAAGGGCAGTGACCCGTACGCGAAGCCGCCGTTGACGAACCCGGTCCTGGCTCCCCGGCGTTCGGGGAACCACTTGCCGACCATGTTGATGCAGGTCGCGTAGACCAGTCCGGCGCCGACTCCTCCGACGACGCCGAATCCCAGGATCGCCAGCCAGACGTTGTCCAGGTGCGACAGGGCCAGGAACCCGACCAGACACATGCCCGAGCCGGCGTACATGGCCTTGCGGGCGGTCAGGATGCCCTTCTCCCGCAGCCAGCCCGCCGGGAAGGCGATGCCGGCCTGGAAGAAGACCCAGACGCTGAGGATCCAGAAGGTGTTGCTCTGCGTCCAGCCATGGGCGTGGGACAGGGTGTCCTCGGCCGAGCCGTACGCGTACTCGAAGACGCTGATGGCCATCATGGTGATCCACGGCAGATACACCATGAGCTTGCGTGAGTGGCCGAGGATGTCCCGGTCGGTCTCACCGATGCGGTAGACACGGCCGTTCGCGTCGGTCACTTCTCGGTAGGGACGTGATGCGGCGGTGGAGGCTGCGCTCTTGTCGGTCTCGCTGCGTGCTGCGTACGGATCTGCCGTCATGTCAGGCCATTTCCTCGCCGAGCGGTTGCGGGTTGGGGACGGTCCGACGGCTGGTCCGGGGCCTGCCGGGCGACTTCAGGAAGAGCGCCAGCACCGCGGAGCTCAGACCGATGCAGCCGGCCAGGACGAACGCGCCCTCGTAGTCCCAGGCGCCGACGACGATCGAGCCGACGCCGGAGCCCACCAGCCCCGAGATGAGCTTGGAGCTGTAGACCATGCCGTAGTTGGAGGCGTTGTTGTTCTCACCGAAGTAGTCCGCGGTCATCGCGGCGAACAGCGGGAAGATCGCGCCGCCGCCGAAGCCGGAGACCATGGAGCAGAACAGGAAGAACGGCATGCTGCCCATCTGGCCCGAGATCAGCACACCGAACTGGGCGGTGCCCAGCACCAGGCACACGATGATCAGCGTGTTGCGGCGCCCGAACTTGTCGGAGATCCAGCCGATCACGCCGCGTCCGGTGCCGTTGACGATCGCCTTCAGCGACATCGCCGTGGCCACGATCCCGCCCGCGAAGCCCATGTCCTTGCCGAACGGCACCTGGAAGGCGATGCCGAAGATGTTGATGCCGGCCGTGCACAGCAGGCAGAACCACATCATCCACAGGACGGGCGTACGCGCGGCCTCCTTCGGGGTGTACTGCTTGACCGCCGGCGGGTTCTTCTCCAGCGCCCGCCGGATCTTCGGGTCGTCGGTCATCCTCAGCGGGTCGACGTGCGGCGGCCACCAGTTCTTCGGCGGGTCCTTGAAGAACCAGCCTGCGAACGCCACCACGGAGCAGCAGACCAGGCCCACCGTCACCAGGACGCCCTTGTAGTTGCTCAGGTCCATGTACGACGTGAACAGGAAGACGAAGGGCACCGAGCCGTAGGCGAAACCGCCGTTGACCATGCCGGTCTTGCCGCCCTTGCGCTCCGGATACCACTTGCCGACCATGTTCACGCAGGTCGCGTACACAAGACCGGCACCGATACCGCTGCACACACCGAAGCCCAGATAGGCGACGATCACGTTCGGCGCGAACGCGAGCGACAGATAGCCGAGGACGGTTCCCAGCGCGCCCAGCATCATCGCGTAGCGGGCGGGAAGCTTTCCGCTCTCCCGCAGCTGCCCGGCCGGGAAGGCCACGGCCGCCTGGAAGAACACCCAGACGCCCATCAGCCAGAAGATGTGCCCACTGCTCCACAGATGCGCCTCGTGCAGGGTGTCCTCGGCCGACGTGAACGCGTACTCCGAGGAACTGATGCCCAGCATGCCCATCCAGGGGAAGAGCACCATGGTCCAGCGTGGCCGTCCCATGATGTTCCGGTCGGTCTCACCGATCCGGTACACGCGGCCGTTGCGGTCCGTCACCTCCCTGAAGGCGGCGGACGACGAGTAGTCGAGTGTTGTCATAGTCTTCAAGCACTCCTTGCGTCGAAAGATCTGGCCAGCGCCCCCTGTCCAAATTCCTTTCGTGCGCGCACGGCTCCCGGGGCCGGTCGACGCGCACCGTCGCCGGACCCCGTGCTCGATCACGTCATGGATCACCGCCCAACGACCAGGCGGTGCGGCCCCGGTTCACCACGTCAGATCACCCCGCCCGACTTCAGCAGCCGCAACTCCTCGTCACCGAGACCCAGTTCGCCGATGTAGATGTCGTGGTTGTGCTGGCCGAGGAGGGGTGGGGTGGTGATGGTGGTGGGGGAGTCGGAGAGTTTGAGGGGGTTGCCGACGGTGGTGAAGGTGCCGCGTTCGGGATGCTCGACCTCGACGATCATGTCGTTGGCGGCGAGGGAGGTGTCCTGGATGATCTCCCGGGTGGACAGGATCGGCCCGCACGGGATGTCGTACCGGTTGAGTTCTTCCAGGACCTGCCATTTGGGCAGGGTCGCGGTCCATTCCTCGATCAGCTGGAACATCTTCGCCAGCTTCGGCAGCCGGGCCTGGGGGGTGGCCCACTCGGGGTCCTCGGCCAGTTCCGGGCGGCCGATCAGGGCGGCGAGGGGGGCCCAGCCGACGGGCTGGACGATGACGTAGACGTAGTCGTTGGGGCCGCCGGGTGCGCAGCGCACCGCCCAGCCCGGCTGCCCGCCCCCCGAGGCGTTCCCGGAACGGGGGACTTCGTCGGTGAAGTCCTCGTTCGGATACTCGGCCAGGGGGCCGTGCGCGAGGCGTTGCTGGTCGCGGAGTTTGACCCGGCACAGGTTCAGCACCGCGTGCTGCATGGCGACGTTGACCCGCTGGCCGCGTCCGGTCCTCTCGCGCTGGAAGAGCGCGGCCAGGATCCCGGCGACCGCATGCACCCCGGTGCCGGAGTCACCGATCTGCGCCCCGGTCGCCAGCGGCGGCCCGTCCTGGAACCCGGTCGTCGCCATCGAGCCGCCCATCGCCTGCGCCACCACCTCGTACGCCTTGAAACCGGTGTACGGGCCCGGCCCGAACCCCTTGATCGAGGCATACACGATCCTGGGGTTGATCTCCCGGATCCGCTCCCACGCAAACCCCATACGATCCACCGCACCCGGAGCGAAGTTCTCCACCAGCACATCCGCACCCCGGATCAACGCCGTCAGGATCTCCCGGCCCCGCTCCGTCTTCACATTCAGCGTGATGCTGCGCTTGTTGCAGTTCAGCATCGTGAAATACAGCGAGTCCGCACCCGCCACATCCCGCAACTGCCCCCGCGTGACATCCCCGCCCGGCGCCTCCACCTTCACCACATCCGCCCCCAGCCACGCCAGCAACTGCGTCGCCGACGGACCCGACTGCACATGCGTCATGTCCAACACCCGCACACCATCAAGAGCCAACGTCGTCACGGATCACCTCACCGTCAGCAGGTTTGGCACATTGCATACAGTCGACGAATACTGTATGAAGATTGTTATCCCGCATCCCGTGGGTGATGTCCAGGGGGCGTGCAGCACTTTTAAGTCGTGCACTTTTGAGACGGGAGCCGAACCATGGACCTGTATGAGCACGAAGCCCGGGCCCTTTTCGAGGAACACGGGATCCCGGTGCCGAGGGCGGAGGTCACCGACTCACCCAAGGAGGCCCGCGCCATCGCCCGCGGACTGGGCGGCAGCGTCGTCGTCAAGGCGCAGGTCAAGACAGGAGGCCGGGGCAAGGCGGGCGGTGTGCGATTCGCCGCCGACCCCGCCGAGGCCGAGCGGACGACCCGCGCGATCCTCGGCATGGACATCAAGGGGCACCCGGTCGGCAAGGTGATGCTGGCCCAACCCGTGGACATCGAGCGCGAGTTCTACGTCGCCTACGTCCTCGACCGCGCGGCGGGCCGTTTCCTCGCCATCGCCTCGGCGGCGGGCGGCATGGACATAGAGGAGGTCGCCGCCAGTCGCCCCGAGGCCGTGGTCCGCGTTCCCATCGACCCCGCCGAGGGCGTCACCTCGGCGAAGGCGGGCGCGATCGCCCAGGCGGCCGGGCTGCCGCCGCAGACCGTCGACGTCCTCGTACGGCTGTGGGAGGTACTGGTCCGCGAGGACGCGGTCCTCGTCGAGGTCAACCCGCTCGTGCGCACCCGCCAGGGACAGCTCCTCGCCCTCGACGGCAAGGTCACCCTCGACGACAACGCCCGCTTCCGACAGGCCCGTTGGGGCAACGAGTCCATGTCCTACGACGATCCGCTGGAGGCGGCCGCCGCCGCGAAGGGCCTCAACTACGTCAAGCTCGACGGCGAGGTCGGCATCATCGGCAACGGCGCGGGCCTGGTCATGTCGACCCTCGACGTGGTCGCCGGCTGCGGCGCCCGGCCCGCCAACTTCCTCGACATCGGCGGCGGCGCCTCGGCCCAGGTCATGGCCGACGGGCTGTCGGTCATCCTGTCCGACCCGGCCGTCAAGTCCGTGTTCGTCAACGTCTTCGGCGGGATCACCGCATGCGACGCGGTGGCCGAGGGCATCGTCAGGGCCCTCGACGAGGTCCGGCTGACCAAGCCGCTGGTCGTGCGGCTCGACGGCAACAACGCGGCCCGCGGGCGAACCGTCCTCGACGAGCACGCCCATCCCCTCGTGCAGCAGGCCACCACCATGGACGGCGCCGCCCGGCGCGCCGCCGAACTCGCCAACACCGGGTGAAGGAGCGGGACATGGCCATCTTCCTGACCAAGGAGTCCAGGGTCCTCGTCCAGGGCATGACCGGCGGCGAGGGCATGAAGCACACCCGGCGCATGCTCGCCGCCGGCACCAACGTCGTCGGCGGCGTGAACCCGCGCAAGGCCGGCCGGGCCGTCGACTTCGACGACCGGGTCGTACCCGTCTTCGGATCGGTCGCCGACGGCATACGGGCCACCGGGGCCGACGTCACCGTCGTCTTCGTGCCACCCGCCTTCGCCGAAGCGGCCGTTGTGGAGGCCGCGGACGCCGGGATCGGCCTCGCCGTCGTCATCACCGAGGGCATCCCCGTCCACGACTCCGTCGCCTTCACCTCGTACGCGAAGAAGAAGGGGACACGGATCATCGGCCCCAACTGCCCGGGCCTGATCACCCCCGGCCAGTCCAACGCGGGCATCATCCCGGCGGACATCACCCGGTCCGGCCGGGTCGGCTTGGTGTCCAAGTCCGGCACGCTCACCTACCAACTCATGTACGAGCTGCGGGACATCGGCTTCTCCACCTGTGTCGGCATCGGCGGCGACCCCGTCGTCGGCACCAGCCACATCGACTGCCTGGCCGCCTTCCAGGACGACCCCGACACCGAACTGATCGTCCTCATCGGGGAGATCGGCGGTGACGCGGAGGAACGGGCCGCCGCCTACATCCGCGATCACGTCACCAAACCCGTCGTCGGCTACATCGCCGGCTTCACGGCGCCCGAGGGCCGGACCATGGGCCACGCCGGCGCCATCGTGTCCGGTTCCGCGGGCACGGCCCAGGCGAAGAAGGAGGCGCTGGAGGCGGTCGGCGTCAAGGTCGGGGACACCCCGACCGCGACGGCCCGCCTGGTGCTCTCCCTGCTGGACACGGTTCACGAGGCCGCTCAGGCCTGAGCCGGAACCGGAACCACGTGGCGCGTCCGCACCACGTCACGCGCCCGAAAACACGCGTCGCGTACGGGAACCGTGCGTCCCGTTCGGAGAACCGTGCGCCGCGTACGGGGAACCACGCGTTCCCTCCCTCACCACCCCGCCCCCGACTGTGCACCGAGAGCGGAGACATCGCATGACCACCACCCTCAACTCCACCCACCTCGTGGTGAAGTCCGGTACCTCCTGGAACGACGCCTGGCAACGCTGCCTCGCCGTCGCCCCCGAGGCCTTCCGCGACGACCGCGTCCTCAACCTCTGGGACTCCGCCTGGCGGGCCGACGGCCGGGCACTGCCCGCCACCAGCCCCGTCGACGGCAGCCCCATCGCCGGCCCGCCGCGCCTGGACCGGGAAGCCGCCCACCAGGCCGTCCGCGCCTCCCTCGACCAGCACCGTGCCTGGCGGCACGTCCGCCTCGAAGAACGCCGGGCCCGTGTCGCGGCCACCCTCGACGCTCTCACCCAGCACCGCGAACTCCTCGCCCTCCTCCTCGTCTGGGAGATCGGCAAGCCGTGGCGGCTCGCGCAGGCCGACGTCGACCGGGCCATCGACGGCGTGCGCTGGTACGTCGACGGCATCGAGCCGATGGTCGAGGGCCGGGCCCCGCTGGACGGCCCGGTCTCCAACATCGCCAGCTGGAACTACCCGATGAGCGTGCTCGTCCACGCCCTGCTGGTCCAGGCCCTGGCGGGCAACGCGGTCATCGCCAAGACCCCCACCGACGGCGGCGTCGCCTGCCTCACCCTGGCCTGCGCGCTCGCCGCCCGCGAGGGCATCCCCGTCACCCTCGTCAGCGGCAGCGGGGGAGAGCTGTCCGAGGCGCTGGTGCGGGCGCCCGAGATCGGCTGCGTCTCCTTCGTCGGCGGCCGCGACACCGGTGCCGCCGTCGCCACCGCCGTCGCCGACCTGGGCAAGCGCCACATCCTCGAACAGGAAGGCCTCAACACCTGGGGCATCTGGAACCACTCCGACTGGGACGCCCTCACCGCCGTCATCCCCAAGCTCTTCGACTACGGCAAGCAGCGCTGCACCGCCTACCCGCGCTTCGTCGTCCAGCGTGAGCTGTTCGACGAGTTCCTGGCGGCCTACCTCCCGGCCGTGCGCACCCTGCGCCTCGGACACCCGCTCGCCGTCGAGCACCCCGACGACCCCTACCCCTCCCTCGACTTCGGCCCGGTGATCAACGCGGCCAAGGCGAAGGAACTGCGCGACCAGGTCGCCGAGGCCATCGACCGCGGAGCCGTCCCCGTGCACCGCGGCAGCGAGGCGGACGCGCGCTTCCTGCCCGGCCAGGACACCTCCGCGTACGTCCAGCCGGTCACCCTCCTCAACCCGCCCCCGTCCTCACCCCTGCACCACGCGGAGCCCTTCGGCCCGGTCGACACCATCGTCCTGGTCGACACGGAAGCGGAACTGCTGGCCGCCATGAACGCCTCCAACGGCGCACTGGTCGCCACCCTGTCCACCGACGACAGGGCGACCTTCGACCGACTCGCCCCGCAGATCCGCGCGTTCAAGGTCGGACACGGCACCCCGCGCTCCCGCGGCGACCGCGACGAACTGTTCGGCGGGTTCGGCGCCTCCTGGCGCGGCGCCTTCGTCGGCGGCGAACTCCTGGTCCGCGCGGTCACCCAGGGACCCGCCGGCGAACGGCTGCCCGGCAACTTCCCCGAGTACCAGCTGATGCCGTGAGGCAACGACGGACACACGACGACGCAGGGACGAGGTGGCGACCATGACGTTGGCTCTTGATGGTGTGCGGGTGTTGGACATGACGCATGTGCAGTCGGGTCCGTCGGCGACGCAGTTGCTGGCGTGGCTGGGGGCGGATGTGGTGAAGGTGGAGGCGCCGGGCGGGGATGTTACGCGGGGGCAGTTGCGGGATGTGGCGGGTGCGGACTCGCTGTATTTCACGATGCTGAACTGCAACAAGCGCAGCATCACGCTGAATGTGAAGACGGAGCGGGGCCGGGAGATCCTGACGGCGCTGATCCGGGGTGCGGATGTGCTGGTGGAGAACTTCGCTCCGGGTGCGGTGGATCGTATGGGGTTTGCGTGGGAGCGGATCCGGGAGATCAACCCGAGGATGGTGTATGCCTCGATCAAGGGGTTCGGGCCGGGCCCGTACACCGGTTTCAAGGCGTACGAGGTGGTGGCGCAGGCGATGGGCGGCTCGATGGCGACGACCGGGTTCCAGGACGGGCCGCCGCTGGCGACCGGGGCGCAGATCGGTGACTCCGGCACCGGGGTGCATGCGGTCGCCGGGATCCTGGCCGCGCTCTTCCAGCGCGAGAGGACCGGCCGCGGCCAGCGGGTCAACGTCGCCATGCAGCACGCGGTGCTGAACCTGTGCCGGGTCAAACTCCGCGACCAGCAGCGCCTCGCGCACGGCCCGCTGGCCGAGTATCCGAACGAGGACTTCACCGACGAAGTCCCCCGTTCCGGGAACGCTTCGGGGGGCGGGCAGCCGGGCTGGGCGGTGCGCTGCGCGCCCGGCGGGCCCAACGACTACGTCTACGTCATCGTCCAGCCCGTCGGCTGGGCCCCCCTCGCCGCCCTGATCGGCCGCCCGGAGCTGGCCGAGGACCCCGAGTGGGCCACCCCGCAGGCCCGGCTGCCGAAGCTGGCGAAGATGTTCCAGCTGATCGAGGAATGGACCGCGACCCTGCCCAAATGGCAGGTCCTGGAAGAACTCAACCGGTACGACATCCCGTGCGGGCCGATCCTGTCCACCCGGGAGATCATCCAGGACACCTCCCTCGCCGACAACGACATGATCGTCGAGGTCGAGCATCCCGAACGCGGCACCTTCACCACCGTCGGCAACCCCCTCAAACTCTCCGACTCCCCCACCACCATCACCACCCCACCCCTCCTCGGCCAGCACAACCACGACATCTACATCGGCGAACTCGGCCTGGCCCAGGACGAGTTGCCGCAGCTCAAGGCGCAGGGCGTCATCTGACCGACACGACCGGAACGAGGTAGCCCCCCATGTCGACTTCAGCACCCCGAACCGCGACAGCGCCCCGGACCGCGACAGCGCCCCGGACCGCGACCGTCACCGACCGGCTCGTGGCAGCCAACCGTGCCTACGCCGCCGGATTCACCGACCCCGGTACGGACGCCCGCCCCGTCCTGCGCGTCGCCGTCGTCGCCTGCATGGACGCCCGACTCGACCTGCACGCCGCGCTGGGCCTGGAACTCGGTGACTGCCACACCATCCGCAACGCCGGGGGAGTGGTCACCGATGACACCATCCGCTCCCTGACGATCAGTCAGCGGGCGCTCGGCACCCGCAGCGTGGTGCTGATCCACCACACCGGCTGCGGACTCCAGACCCTGACCGAGGACTTCCGGCACGAGCTGGAGTTGGAGGTCGGCCAGCGCCCCGCCTGGGCGGTGGAGGCCTTCCGGGACGTCGACCAGGACGTACGGCAGTCCATGCAGCGCGTGCGCACGTCGCCCTTCCTGCCGCACACCGACGACGTACGCGGCTTCGTCTTCGACGTGACCACGGGGTTGTTGCGGGAGATCGCCCCGAACTCCTAGCAATTCAACGCCCGTTGGCGGGCGTGGGGTAGGTCGGCCGGGGCTAGTCGCCCCGGCCGACCTATGGGGCGATCTGCTGACATCCGGAAATTGCTCGGCCGGCCCTCTGGCGCAGCATCAACGCATGCAGAATACTGTATGCAATTATCGTTCGACAGTGGACCACCAGCCACTCCCAAGGGGGTCGCCCCGTGTCGTACCGCACCGCTCTCTCCGAAGCCCTGACCGGCGTCGTCGGACCCGCCGCCGAGGCGACCCGCGTCCAGGGCAGGTTCCCCCGCGGCGCCGTCACGGCCCTCGGACACGCGGGGCTCCTCGGCCTCACCGTCTCGGCCGAATTCGGCGGTGGCGGACTGGGGTTGAGCGAGGCCGCCGACGTCGTGACGCGGACCGCGCGCGTCTGCCCGGCCACCGCGGCCGTGCTCCAGTCCCACTACACGGCCGTCGCCGTCCTCGAGACGTACGGCGGCCCCTGGGTGCGCCGCGAGATCGCCGCCGGACGTCACCTCGCCAGTCTCGCGCTGGCCGAGTCGGAAGCAGGGGCCGGCGACGCCGGACCGGGAGCGGAGGCCCAGCTCCTGGCGCCGCGCTCCGTCGCCACCCACTCCGGTGGCGTGGTCGCCCTGCGTGGCCGCAAGCACGGGGTGCTCGCGGCGGGGGAGGCCGACACCTACGTCTGGTCCTCCCGCCCCCTCACCGCCGCGGACGGGCTGACGCTCTGGGCGGTACCGGCGCACGCCCCCGACCTGTTCGTCCCGGCCCGCCCCGGCGCCGCAGGGCCGCGCGGCAGCGGGACGTCCACCGTCTTCGCCGACCCGGTGCTGGTACCGGCCGAGGCGATGCTCGGCACCGACGGCGCCGGCCTCGACCTGGTGCTGCGCACGGTCCTGCCGTGGCTCCTCGAACTCCGGGCCGCCGCGCAGACGTTCCCCCCACCGACCCTCGCCCCGGAGCGCCCCCGCCACCGGGCCGACTCCCTCGCAGCGTCCTGAACCATGCGAGGGGAACAACGTCACCTGCAGCGCCAAGATCTACGGCATCGGGATCCGCACCCGCATAGGGCTCGGCACCTGCATAGAGCTCGGCACCCGCATAGGGCTCGGCACCCGCATCCGCATCGGCGTCGCCCCCGGCCTGGGCGCCAACCCCGGCAGGGGCTAAGCCCCCTTCTCCGTCGCCGCGATCTGCCTGCGGTAGAAGTCGGTCGTGCGCTCGGTGTGCGCGCGCATGACCTCGCCCGCGCGGTCGGCGTCACCCTTGGCGATGGCCTTGATGAGCTGCGAGTGCTCGTTCCAGGCTTCCCTGCCGCGAGGCCTGGCGATGGGGGTGTAGTACCAGCGGACCTTCTGGCCGACCTGGGCGATCAGTTCGGCCAGCACGGCGTTGTCGGCCAGGACCGTGATGAAGTCGTGCAACGCGGTGTTGGCCGCGACCAGCCGCTCGACATCGCCGTCGGCGAGAGCGGCGACGCCGTCCAGCTGAAGTTCATCAAGACGGGTGATGTCCTCGGGCTTCGCGTTCTTGGCGGCGAGCTGCGCCGAGTAGGTTTCCAGGACCGACCGCACACCGAGCAGCTGGGCGGCCTCCTCCTCGGTGGGGGAGTGCACGAAGGCCCCCTGGGCGGGACGCAGATCGACCCAGCCGGCGGTCTGGAGCCGCTGCAACGCCTCCCGCACCGGCTGACGGCTGACACCGAGGTGCTCGGCGAGCTCGGCCTCGACCAGATGCTGACCGGGCTTGAGGGAGCCGTTGACGATGAGCTCGGTCAGGGCGTCGTACACGGCCTGACGCAGCGGTGCCGGGCGGGTGACGCGCCGGGACGCGGCGGCCGTGAGTGCCTCGCGCATGGTGGTCCCGTTCTGCCGCCGGGGTCGCGGGCGGCGGCTGTGGCGAGTGGAGGCCGACCGGAGGGTTGCCGACGGCCGCGTCAGCATACAGGTTTTCGTATGCAACATGGCGTCCCGTCCATGCCGATCCCAGGCGCCCCATGGCGGCCGCCCACTCGGGTCCGTCGCCACGGCCGAGTCCGTCGCCACGGCAGGGTTGTGTATACAGAAGTCTGTATGGAGTATTGGCTACGTCTCCTGCACCACTCGCCGGGGACCCGCGTGACGGAAGGCGAAGCGATCATGACGACCAGCGGGAGCGATGTGACGGTCGAGAGCGTGGTCCGGAGGGTGGTGGCCCGTCACCGCGGCGAGCGCGGACCGCTGCTGCCCGTACTGCACGCCCTCCAGGCCGAGTTGGGCCATGTGCCGCAGGAGGCGGTGCCGGTGCTCGCCGAGGAGCTCAACCTCTCCCGGGCGGACGTCCACGGAGTGGTGACCTTCTACCACGACTTCCGTCGCGAGCCCGCGGGCCGCACCACCGTGCGCATCTGTCGCGCCGAGGCCTGCCAGGCGCTCGGCGCCGACCAACTCGTCCACTACGCACGCGAGTCGGGGCTGACGCTGGGCGAGACGACCCCCGACGGTTCGGTCACCGTCGAGCAGGTCTTCTGCCTCGGCAACTGCGCGCTCGGCCCGTCCGTGGAGGCCAACGGACGTCTGTACGGCCGCGTCGGCCCCGCCCGACTGGGCGCGATCCTCAACGGGACGGTCTCCTCATGAACAACCCCCCGCACGCCACCCCCTCCACCGCCTCCACGGCCTCCACGGCCACGGTGTACGTCCCCCGCGACTCCGCCGCCAGGTCCGTCGGCGCCGACGAGGTCGCCCAGGCGCTCCAACTCGCCGCGTCCCGGGGAGACTTCACCCTGGACGTCGTACGCAATGGATCGCGCGGCATGCTCTGGCTGGAGCCCCTGGTCGAGGTGGTGACGCCCCAAGGGCGTATCGGCTACGGCCCCGTGGCCCCCGAGGACGTCGACGGACTCCTCGCCGGGGGCATGCTCGACGGGGCCGACCACCCCCTGCGGCTCGGCGTCGTCGACGAACTCCCCTGGCTGGCGCGCCAGAACCGGGTCACCTTCGCCCGCGTCGGCGTCACCGACCCCCTGTCGACCGAGGACTACGAGGCGCACGGCGGCCTCGCCGGACTGCGCGCCGCCCTGGAGTCGGCCCCCGCGGACGTGGTCGCCGAGGTCACCGCGTCCGGACTGCGCGGCCGCGGCGGCGCCGGCTTCCCGGCCGGCATCAAGTGGAAGACGGTCCTCGACTGCCCGGACGAGCTGAAGTTCGTCTGCTGCAACGCCGACGAGGGCGACAGCGGCACCTTCGCCGACCGCATGGTCATGGAGGGCGACCCCTTCATGCTGATCGAGGGCATGACGATCGCCGCGCACGCGGTCGGAGCGAGCGAGGGCTACCTCTACATCCGCTCCGAGTACCCCGACGCGATCGCCACGATGCGCCAGGCCATCGGGATCGCACGCGAGCACGGCTGGCTCGGCAGGAACATCCTCGGCTCCGCCCTCGACTTCGACCTGCGCGTCCGCGTCGGCGCCGGCGCGTACATCTGCGGCGAGGAGACCTCCATGCTGGAGAGCCTGGAGGGCAAGCGCGGCATGGTCCGCGCGAAACCGCCGATCCCGGCGATCGAGGGCCTGTTCGGCAGACCGACCGTGGTCAACAACGTCCTCACCCTCGCCACCGTGCCCGTCGTCATGGCCGAGGGAGCGCAGGCGTACGAGCGCCTCGGCGTCGAACGCTCCCGCGGCACCCAGGTGTTCCAGCTCGGCGGCAACATCGCGCACGGCGGCATCGTGGAGACCGCCTTCGGCATCACCCTGCGCGAGCTCATCGAGGAGTACGGCGGCGGCACCCACTCCGGACGCCCGATCCGCACCGCGCAGGTGGGTGGTCCCCTCGGGGCCTATCTGCCGGAGTCGATGTTCGATCTCCCCATGGACTACGAGGCGTTCGCGGCCGCCGGTGCGATGGTCGGGCACGGCGGGGTGGTCGTCTTCGACGAGACCGTCGACATGGCCGCGCAGGCCCGCTTCGCGATGGAGTTCTGCGCCGAGGAGTCCTGCGGCAAGTGCACACCCTGCCGGGTCGGCGCGGTGCGCGGCGTCGAGGTGATCGACAAGATCGTCGCGGGCACCCACCGGGACGAGAACCTCGCCCTGCTGGAGGACCTCTGCGACCTGATGACCGAGGGCTCGCTGTGCGCGATGGGCGGGCTGACCCCGCTGCCCGTGCGCAGCGCCCTCACCCACTTCCCCGACGACTTCCTCGGCGGCCGTCGACTCCTGGACATCCAACCCGTACAGGCGAACGGCCGCAGGGCGGAGGGCACGGCATGACACTCCTCAAGGAACCCGACTTCGGCACACCGGAAAGGCCGGGACCGGCGACGGTGAGCGTGGAGGTGGACGGCTTCCCGGTGACCGTCCCCGAGGGCACCTCGGTGATGCGCGCGGCCGCCCAAGCGGGCGTCGACATACCGAAGCTGTGCGCCACCGACAGCCTGGAGGCGTTCGGCTCCTGCCGGTTGTGCGTGGTCGAGATCGACGGCCGGCGCGGCACCCCGGCCTCCTGCACGACTCCCTGCGCCGACGGAATGAAGGTCAGCACCCAGACCCCGAAGGTGGAGAAGCTCCGCCAGGGCGTCATGGAGCTCTACATCTCCGACCACCCCCTGGACTGTCTGACCTGCCCCGCCAACGGCGACTGCGAACTCCAGGACATGGCGGGGGTGGTGGGCCTTCGGCAGGTCCGCTACGGCTACGAGGGCGAGAACCACCTCGACGCCGAGAAGGACACCTCCAACCCCTACTTCGACTTCGACCCGTCCAAGTGCATCGCCTGCTCCCGCTGCGTCCGCGCCTGCGGCGAGGTCCAGGGCACCTTCGCGCTCACCATCGAGGGCCGCGGCTTCGACTCCAAGGTTTCACCGGGCGCGGGGGAGTCCTTCATGGACTCCGAGTGCGTCTCCTGCGGAGCCTGTGTCCAGGCCTGCCCGACCTCCACCCTCCAGGAACGCTCGGTCGTCGAACTCGGCATGCCCACCAGGTCAGTTGTCACCACGTGCGCGTACTGCGGCGTCGGCTGCTCCTTCAAGGCCGAGCTGCGCGGCGACGAACTCGTGCGCATGGTGCCCTACAAGGACGGCGGCGCCAACGAGGGCCACTCCTGCGTGAAGGGCCGGTTCGCCTTCGGCTACGCCACCCACCCCGACCGCATGCTCAAGCCCATGGTGCGCGACCGCATCACCGACCCCTGGCGGGAGGTCGAGTGGGACGAGGCGATCGGCACGGTCGCCCGCCGCATGCGCGAGATCCAGGACCGGCACGGCGCCGGCGCGATCGGCGCCATCACCTCCTCGCGGTGCACCAACGAAGAGGTCTACGTCGTGCAGAAGATGGTGCGCGCGGCCTTCGGCAACAACAACGTCGACACCTGCGCCCGCGTCTGCCACTCCCCGACGGGCTACGGACTCAAGCAGACCTTCGGCGAGTCGGCCGGCACCCAGGACTTCCGCTCGGTCGCCGAGGCCGACGTCATCGTGGTGATCGGCGCCAACCCCACCGACGGGCACCCGGTGTTCGCCTCCCGGATGAAGCGACGGCTGCGCGAGGGCGCGAAGCTGATCGTCGTGGACCCGCGCCGCATCGACCTCGTCCGCTCCCCGCACATCGAGGCCCAGCACCACCTCCAGCTGCGGCCGAGCACCAACGTGGCCGTCGTCAACGCGATGGCCCACGTGGTCGTCACCGAGGGCCTCGTCGACCGGTCCTTCGTGGACCAGCGGTGCGAAGGCTTCGACGAGTGGGCCGAGTTCATCGCCCGCCCGGAGAACAGCCCGGAGGCGGTCGAGGAGATCACCGGAGTGCCGGCCGCCGACCTGCGCGCTGCCGCACGGCTGTACGCCGAAGCGCCCAACGGCGCCATCTACTACGGCCTCGGCGTCACCGAACACAGCCAGGGCTCCACCATGGTCATGGGAATGGCCAACCTCGCGATGGCGTGCGGCAACATCGGCCGTGACGGCGTCGGCGTGAACCCCCTGCGCGGCCAGAACAACGTGCAGGGCTCCTGCGACATGGGATCCTTCCCGCACGAACTCCCCGGCTACCGGCACGTCTCCGACGACGCGGTCCGTACCGTCTTCGAGAACCTGTGGGGCGGAACCCTCCTCGCGGAGCCGGGACTTCGCATCCCCAACATGTTCGACGCGGCCATCGACGGCACCTTCCGCGGTCTGTTCGTGCACGGTGAGGACATCGCCCAGTCCGACCCCAACCTGGGGCACGTCACCGCCGCCCTCGAAGCGATGGAACTCGTCGTCGTCCAGGACCTGTTCCTCAACGAGACCGCCAAGTTCGCCCACGTCTTCCTGCCCGGCGCCTCCTTCCTGGAGAAGGACGGCACCTTCACCAACGCCGAGCGCCGCATCAACCGGGTGCGCTCGGTGATGAAACCGAAGACGGGCAAGCACGAGTGGCAGATCGTCAGCGAGATCGCCACCGCCATGGGCTATCCGATGTCCTACGACCATCCCGGCCAGATCATGGACGAGATCGCCTCGGTCACCCCGACGTTCACGGGGGTCTCCTTCGAGCTGCTCGACAAGCTCGGCAGCGTCCAGTGGCCGTGCAACGAGGAGGCACCCGAGGGCACGCCCATCATGCACGTGGACGAATTCGTGCGCGGCAAGGGGAAGTTCGTGGTCACCTCGTACGTGCCGACCAACGAGCGCAGCACCCGGCGCTTCCCGCTGGTCCTCACCACCGGGCGCATCCTCAGCCAGTACAACGTCGGCGCCCAGACCCGCCGTACCGGCAATGTCGCCTGGCACCCCGAGGACATCCTGGAGCTGCACCCGCACGACGCCGAGGTCCGCGGCATCAACGACGGCGACATGGTCACCCTGGCCAGCCGCGTCGGGCAGACCACCCTGCGCGCGGAGATCTCCGACCGCATGCCGACCGGGGTCGTGTACACCACGTTCCACCACCCCGTCACCGGCGCCAACGTGGTCACCACCGAGAACTCCGACTGGGCGACCAACTGCCCGGAGTACAAGGTGACCGCCGTACAGGTGGCCCTGGCCCGTCCGGACCGGTCGAGCGACACCGCGGCCGCCGGCAACGACCTGGTGACGGTGGTGGACTGAGATGACAGCGACCGTGCCGTCGGAGTGCCGGATGGCCAACGACATCGCCCGGAACCTCGGCCATCTGCCCGGGGAGGAGGCCGCCGAGGCCATCGCGGGCCACATCGGAAGGTTCTGGGACCCGCGGATGCGCACTCGGCTCCACGCGTTCGTCGACGCCGGCGCTGAGGGGCTCGACCCGCTGGTGGTGGCCGCCGTGAAGCTTCTGGGCTGACGTGTGCTGTCTCCTCCCTGTACATCACCCCACACTGCATACAGTATGGAGTCAGTGATCTCAGGGGCCCGGTGATCCCGCGGGCCCAGTGATCTCATGGGCAGGGAGGAGACGCTCATGCTGTTCCGGCAGCTCGAATACTTCGTGGCGGTGGCGAGGGAACGGCACTTCGCCCGGGCGGCGGAGACCTGTTACGTCTCCCAGCCCGCGCTCTCGGCGGCCATCGCCAAGCTGGAGCGGGAGCTGAACGTCACGCTGATCAACCGCGGCCACAACTACCAGGGCCTCACCCCCGAGGGCGAGCGGCTCGTGGTGTGGGCCAAGCGGATCCTCGCCGAACAGGACGCGTTCAAGGCCGAGGTGGCCGCCGTGCAGTCCGGCATCACGGGGACGCTGCGACTCGGCACCGACCCCACCGCGTCCACGACCCTCGCCCTGCCCGTGGCCGCGTTCTGCGCGGCGCACCCGCTCGCCAAGGTCCAGGTCCGCTCACGGCTGTCGACGAAGGAACTGCACCGGCAGTTGCGCGACTACGAACTGGACGTCGCCATCGCCCACTTCGACCCGGACGACCGCGAGGGCCTCCAGATCGTCCCCCTCTACCAGGAGCGCTACATGCTCCTGGTCTCGGACGAGCAGCTGGTCGCCCAGTCCACCACCGTGACCTGGGCCGACGCGGCCCAACTGCCGCTCGCGCTGCTGACCCCCGACATGCGCATCCGGCAGATCGTGGACACCGTGTTCGCGGAGAAGGGGTTCGTGGTGACCCCGCAGGTCGAGACGGACTCGATCGCCTCGCTCTACGCGCACGTGGGCGGCGGCGGCTGGGCGAGCATCGTGCCGCACACCTGGCTGCGCGCGATGCCGGTGGTGGGCCGGACCAGAGCCCTGCCCCTGGTCGACCCGGAGGCCGGCGCCCAGGTCTCGGTGGCGATCCACGCGGCCACCCCCGGCTCGGTCGCCGCCCGCGCCTTCGTCAACGCGGCGACGGGCCTGTCCCTGGACGACTTCTTCGCCCGCCCCCTGCCGGCCGCCGAGCACCGCGTGCACTGACCACCGCTGTCCTACCGCTGTCATGCCGCTGTCCTCACCGCGCATACCGCGCCTGTACGGCTTTCCGGTCCAGCCCTCCCTTGGCCGTGTACGGCAGCGCGGCGACCACCTCCAGGTGGTCCGGCACCTCGAACGGCGCCAGGTGCTCCCGGCAGTACCGCAGGATCTCCGCGCGTCCGGCGCCGTCCCCCTCCCGCACCACCACGGCCGCCCCGACCCGCTGCCCGTACACGGCGTCCGGCACCGCGAACACCGCCGCCTGCGCGACCCCCGGGCAGCCGGTGAGGATGTCCTCGACATGTTCGGGCGAGATCTTCTCGCCGCCCCGGTTGATGAGGTTCTTGAGCCGCCCGGTCAGCGACAGATACCCGTCCTCGTCCAGGGTTCCCAGGTCACCGGTGCGCAGCCGGCCGCCGACGAAGGTCCGGGCCGACTCCTCGGGATCGGCCAGATAGCCCCGCGCGACCGTGGGCCCCTGCACCCACACCTCGCCCTCGACGCCGGGCGGGCACGGTCGCCCGTTCCCGTCCGTGATCCGCACCTCGACGCCGGTCGGCCGGCCCACCGACCCCTGCCGGAGCGCTCCCCGCTGCGGCAGCGGTTCGCTGGTCGCCTGGTGCGTGGACTCGGTCATGCCGTAAGCGGACAGCAGGGGCGCCCCGAAGGTCCGCTCCAGCGCCCGCTGCGTCGCGGTGTTCAGGGGCGCGCTGCAACTCCGTACGAACTTCAGCGGCGTGGCCTGCGGCCCCGGGTGGTCCCGCTCCGACCGTTCGAGAAG
Source organism: Streptomyces sp. NPDC057253 (assembly GCF_042669125.1). Lineage (NCBI taxonomy): Bacteria > Bacillati > Actinomycetota > Actinomycetes > Kitasatosporales > Streptomycetaceae > Streptomyces > Streptomyces sp. NPDC057253. The sequence goes on from NZ_JBHUXV010000030.1 coordinate 29,665, forward strand.
GATCTCGTGGATCGCGGGCACCGCGGTGAACCAGGTGGCGCCCGCGGCCCGCATGTCGTCCCAGAACGTGCCCGCCGAGAACCGTCCCCGCTCCGGCAGCAGCACACAGCCCCCGCTCGCCAGCGAGGCCAGCAGCGCCGCGAACAGCCCGTGGCCGTGGAAGAGCGGCATCACCGCGACCGTCGCGTCCCCGGGGCCCAACTCGTAGGTGGCGCAGATGTTCTGGACGGAGGCGGCCACATTGGCGTGGGTCAGCGGAACCATCTTCGCCCGGGCGGTGGTCCCGGCGGTGAACAGCACAAGGGCGTCCCGCTCCGACAACTCGCCAGAAGCAGCGGTTCCTTGGGGGTTCCGGCACGCCGTGGTCTCCAGCACCACCGTCGCCGTACCCGCACCGGAGACGTCCACCCGCAACGGCCACGCGGGCACCGGCAGCGCGACGGTGCCGGACACGGCCGCATCGAGGAGGACGGCCCGTGCGCCCAACCCCGCCACTCGCGCCGCGAGTTGAGGTTCCGGCAGCGCCGGATCCAGGGGAGCCGCGACCAGCCCGGCCCGCGCCGCGCCGAGCAGCGCCACGACGAACTCCGCGGTGTTGGCGCAGATCAGCCCGACGGCGTCCCCGGGCCGCAGCCCCGCCCCACCCAGCCGCGCGGCCACGTCGTCGGCCAGGGCGGCGAGCACCCGGTACGACAGCTGCACGCGTGCGCCGGTCACCACGAGGGCCCCGGCGGAAGGGCGTTCACGCACCTGCCGGTCGAGGAGATCGGCGAGGCCCGAGACCTGCACAGGCCGGTACAGGTTCGCGTCGCGCACGGATGCCGCGGCCGGAACGGCCATGACCCCACCCCCTCGCACAGCTTCGACGAAACATCCTCTGCGAGCGTGCGGTGGCCCCCGGTGCGCGTCCAATACCCGCTGGCGAACACCCGATAGCAGCTGTCTATCAAGACAGTTGCGGGGCCTCCCACCTGCTGTCGATAGACGCCGTTTATCGGCTGGTCGCCGATGGGTCTTGGACGCGGACGAGCGCGCTGCGGATGGTGAGAGAAGTAGCCGCTCCGGCAGGACCTGCCCAAGGAGGACCTCGGACCATGACCGCTCCCTCGACCCTGGAGACCGCGGCAGCAGCCGACGTTCCGACCGAGCTGACCGACGGGTACCACCTGGTCGTCGACGCACTGAAGCTGAACGACGTCGACACCATCTACGGCGTCGTCGGCATCCCGATCACCGACCTGGCCCGTCTCGCCCAGGCGCAGGGCATCCGCTACATCGGCTTCCGCCACGAGAGCAACGCCGGACACGCGGCGGCCATCGCCGGCTACCTCAACAAGAGGCCCGGCGTGGCCCTCACGGTCTCGGCCCCCGGCTTCCTCAACGGCCTGGTCGCCCTCGCGAACGCGACCACCAACTGCTTCCCGATGGTGCAGATCTCCGGCTCCAGCGAGCGCCACCTCGTCGACCTCAAGCAGGGCGACTACGAGGAGATGGACCAACTCGCAGCCGCCCAGCCCTTCGTGAAGGCCGCCTACCGGGTCAGCCGGGTGGAGGACATCGGCCGCGGCATCGCCCGCGCCCTGCGCACCGCGATCTCCGGGCGCCCCGGCGGGGTCTACCTCGACATCCCCGCCGCGGTGCTCGGTTCCATCATGCCCAAGGCGGAGGGCGACCGGACGCTGAGCCGTCTCGTCGACCCCGCCCCGCGCCAGCTCCCGGCGCCGGAGGCCGTGGACCGCGCGATCGAGCTCCTCGCCTCCGCCGAACGCCCGCTGGTGGTGCTGGGCAAGGGCGCCGCGTACGCCCAAGCCGACGCGAAGGTGCGGCAGTTCATCGAGTCCACCGGCATCCCCTACGTACCGATGTCGATGGCGAAGGGCCTGCTGCCCGACGACCACCCGCAGTCGGCGGCCACCGCGCGTTCGCTCGCGCTGAAGAAGGCCGACGTGGTGATGCTGATCGGCGCCCGCCTCAACTGGCTGCTGGGCCACGGCCAGACGGGCTGGAACCCGGACGCCAAGTTCGTCCAGATCGACATCGACCCCAAGGAGATGGACAGCAACCAGCCCATCTCCGCGCCGCTCGTCGGCGACATCGAGTCGGTGCTCGACGCGCTCGCCGAACGCACCAAACCCGGCCAGATCACGGCCCCTTCGGCCTGGCGCGAGGAGCTCGGGGCGCGCTCGGCGCGGAACGTCGCCAAGATGGCCAAGCGGCTGGAGGCCGACCCGCACCCCATGCAGTTCATGGGCGCGCTGAAGGCCGTACGGGACGTCGTGCGTCAGCACCCGGAGACGTACATCGTCAACGAGGGCGCCAACGCCCTGGACATCGCGCGAAACGTCATCGACATGCACGTGCCGCGCCACCGCCTCGACAGCGGCACCTGGGGCGTCATGGGCATCGGCATGGGCTACGCGATCGCCGCGGCCGTCGAGAGCGGCGCCCCGGTCGTGGCCATCGAGGGGGACAGCGCCTTCGGGTTCAGCGGTATCGAGATCGAGACGATCTGCCGCTACAAGCTGCCCGTCGTCACCGTGATCATGAACAACGGAGGGGTCTACCGGGGCGACGACACCAACCCGTACGACGACGAACCCTCGCCCACCACCCTCATGTCGGCGGCCCGGCACGACCTGCTCATCGAGTCGTTCGGCGGCAAGGGCTACCGCGCCACCACCCCCGCCGAGGTCACCGCGGCCCTCACCGAGGCCCTCGCCCTGGGCGGCCCGGCGCTCATCGACTGCGTGATCGACCCCTCGGCCGGCACCGAGAGCGGCCACATCTCGCACCTCAACCCCAAGGGCATCACCGTCGGCAACATCACGCCGGCCGCCAAGTGACCACGTAACTTCACGAAAAGGAAGCACACATGAGTGAAAAGCCGCTCGCCGGAATCAAGGTGATCGACTTCACCGGGGTCCAGGCCGGTCCCGCCTGCACGCAGATGCTCGCCTGGTTCGGCGCCGACGTCCTCAAGGTGGAGCGCCCCAACGGCGGCGATGTGACGCGCCGTCAGCTCAGGGACATCGAGGACCTGGACGCGCTCTACTTCACGATGCTCAACAGCAACAAGCGCTCCCTGGCCATCAACACCAAGACCGCCGAGGGCAAGGAGGTCCTGGAGAAGCTCATCCAGGACGCCGACGTCCTGGTGGAGAACTTCGCCCCGGGCGCCCTGGACCGCATGGGCTTCACCTGGGAGCGCATCCAGGAGCTCAACCCGCGCCTCATCTTCGGCTCGGTGAAGGGCTTCAACGACCAGTCGTCCTGGAACGACCTCAAGGTCTACGAGAACGTCGCCCAGTGCGCGGGCGGCGCCGCCTCCACCACCGGTTTCTGGGACGGCCCGCCCACCATCTCCGGCGCCGCCCTCGGCGACACCAACACCGGGATGCACCTGGCGATCGGCATCCTCACCGCGATCATCGACCGGAACAAGACCGGCCGGGGCCAGAAGGTCTCCGTCTCCATGCAGGACGCCGTCCTCAACCTCTGCCGCGTCAAGCTCCGCGACCAGCAGCGCCTGGAGCGGGTCGGCTACCTGGAGGAGTACCCGCAGTACCCCAACGGCGAGTTCACCGACGTCGTCCCGCGCGGCGGCAACGCGGGCGGCGGCGGCCAGCCCGGCTGGGTGCTCAAGTGCAAGGGCTGGGAGACCGACCCGAACGCGTACATCTACTTCACCGTCCAGGAGCAGAACTGGAAGCGCACCGCCGAGGTGATCGGCCACCCCGAGTGGGCCGAGGACCCGGAGTACGCGACCGCCCGCGCCCGCCAGTCGCACATCTTCGAGATCTTCGAGGAGATCGAGAAGTGGCTCGCGGACAAGACGAAGTACGAGGCGGTGAACATCCTGCGGGAGTGGGAGGTGCCCTGCGCCCCGGTGATGAGCATGAAGGAGATCGCCTACGACGAGGACCTGCGCAGGAGCGGCACGGTCGTCGAGGTCGAGCAGAAGGGCCGCGGCACGTATCTGACCGTCGGCAGCCCGGTGAAGTTCTCCGGGTTCACGCCGGAGATCGTGGGCGCCCCGCTGCTGGGTGAGCACAGCTCCGAGGTGCTGGTCGAGCTGGGGTACGACGAGGAGACGATCGGTCGCCTCAAGGAGAGCGGCGTCATCGTCTGAGCGACACGCCGAAGGGGCCGTGACCTGGGCGGGTCACGGCCCCTTCGGCATGGTCCGGAGCTCAGACGGACGCCTCGGCCCGCCGCCGCATCAGCTCCCGCTCCCGCTCGCGCCGCGCGGTGACGTCCCGGATCACCGCACCGCAGTAGCTGCTGCCGTCGGGCCCCGACAACAGCACCACGCTGAACTCGATGGACAGCTTGCGGCCGTCCGCCGCCAGCGCCGGAACGTTCAGCAGATCCGCGTCCCCGTACTTGCTGTACCCGCGCTCCATGGCCGCCTCGAAGCCGTCCTGGTGCCGCTTGCGGTGCCGCTCGGGGATGATGATGTCCAGGCTTCGCCCCGCCACGTCGGCCGCGGGGAACCCGAAGATGCGCTCCGCGCCCCGGTTCCAGTAACGGATCAGACCTTCGCTGTCGATGATCACTATGCCGTCGGGCGCCTGAGCTGCCATGCCCAGCACCACCGCGGAATCCAGATCTTCCATGTCGCCTCCGAGCCGGGGCCGTTTGGGTGGGCAATAGTATACAGAATACTGTCGTCACAGCCCCAGGTCGGACGGATATGCAGGTGAAGGGCGCTCCGAAAGCTTGGTATTGTTGTCCATGTCGCCCCGGGGAACACCTCCGTCAAGGCGGCAGACACCTGGTCCGGGTGGCGGAATGGCAGACGCGCTAGCTTGAGGTGCTAGTGCCCTTTATCGGGCGTGGGGGTTCAAGTCCCCCCTCGGACACTCGCTATAACGATACGCAATCGAGGGCCTCGACCTAACGGTCGCGGTCCTCGTCGCGTTGTCCTAAGCGATGGTGATCCCCAGGGCCTCGTAGAGCGGCCCTTTCTTGTCGGCGTCGGCGGCTTGGATACGCTGTGCGATGTTACCGAGTCTCTCGGTGATCGCCTTGATCTGGTCGGCGGTGAGGGGTGATTCCTTCTTCTGGTTGACGGCGGGCAGCGCGTCGAGCTTCTTGTGCGCCGCGTCCTTGTCCCGTTGAGCCTCGTTGATCCACTGGGTGACGACGGCCGGATCGGCTCCGGCGTCGAGGAGTTCCACCTTGCTGGGGGATCACGGAGTGAGCCCCGCCTCTTGCAGGAACGGGCTCGGTCTGCCGGACCAGGACACATACAACTGCTCGCGGGCCCGTGTGCAGGCGACGAACAGCAGGCAGCGTTCGCTGAGCAGATCCGTTCCGTGCTGGATTGCATCGACATCACGCGGTGTAACCGCCCTCGGGTAGGGAACGGCGCCCTCGTTCACGCCGAAGACGGCGATGCAGCGGAACTCGAGGCCCTTGAAGGCGTGCATGGTGCCCACTGCCACCTCGTCGGCGTCGTCTATGGAGTCGGCGCGCAGCCTGCGCGCAGGGATGCCGGCCTTAGACAGCCGGCTCACGACCACCCCGAGACCCCGGTTGAAGCGGGTGGCGACGCCGATCTCTCCCGGTCTCACCCCAGAGGCGATCCACTCGCGAACCTGTTCCGCCAGCGCCTCCAGTTCCTCGTCCTGCCGCTCGGTGTCGTGGGTCAGTGGCGTACCGCCGTGGAGCGCAGACCGGTAGCCGAGGAAGGTCTCCTCCTTCGCGTCGTCGGCGAGTTCACCGATCGGTCGCCGGGCCAGCAAGGAGACCGCCCAGCCAAGGATCTCCTGCGTGCTCCGGTAGTTCTTGCGCATCTTGGTGGACCGCCCGGAGACCTTGATGCCGAGGGCCTTGAGCGAGACCTTCGCGTCGTAGATCCGCTGGTGCGGGTCGCCCGCGATGAACAGATCGTCGGGGCACTCGGGGACGGCGGCGCGCAGCAGTCGCCACTGCGCTGGATGAAGGTCCTGGGCCTCGTCCACGACAATATGGCGGTACAGCGGTCCTGCAGCCGTCAGGGAACGGGCTGCCTCGGCTGCGCGCTGGAGGTAGGTACAGCGCTTGTTCTTGGCGAGCAGCTCCTCGAAACGCTCGACTGCCTGCCACACCAGAGGCTTTCGGTCGGACGGCAGGGCGCTGCCACGGCCGCGCCGCTGTGCTGCCTGATACGCGCCCTGGCTGGACAGGTCCTGGGCGAGCACCACGTGCCGGTACTCCTGTGCCAGAAACTGGGCGGTCCACGGCAGCCCCTGCTCGTCGATGACACGGTTCCAGTACTGCTCTTCCTCGCCGCCGTTCAGCGGAGTGAGGGCGGGAGCATCTGCGCGTGTGGCTGTCCGGTGTGCGAATGCGTCGACCGTGCACACGTCGACGCGGTCGAGCAACTGCGGGTCGTCCACCAACTGCCGCAGGCCGGAACGCAGCGCGTGGACGAGCGCATTCGTGTACGTGGTGAGCAGGATCCGCTCACCGTCGCGCAGATGACCCAGCAAATACCGAACCCGGTGCAGCGCCACGACCGTCTTGCCGGTCCCGGGTCCGCCGGTGACCTGGGCGGGACCGGAGTAACTGGGCCGGTACGCGACCCGGTGCTGGGAGGGGTGGAGGAAGACCCGCCACGCCGCGAACGGTTTCTCCAGGATGTCCTGAAGCTCTTCCGACGCCGTGACCAGCGCAATGCGGGAGCGCGCATTGCGGATAGCGGTGTCGTAGTCGTGGGCGTCGGTGGGCCGTGCACCGGACGGGGCCCGGTATGCCACGACCTCCTGCCAGACCTGCTGGACGGAGAAGCCCTCCGCGAGGAACTCCAGTACCTCGCGCTGGTCCGCGGGCAGATACGGGGCGAACAGCTCCAGCTGCTCCTTGTCGACGAAACTGCGCGCCCGGCGAAGGGTGTCGTCGTCGACGCCGAGGGACCTCAGCTCCTTGTTGCTGATGTGGTCCAGCAGACGTCGGTCCGGGGACTCGGCGGCCACCCGCTCGGCAGCCGGGGCGAGCTCCTCCAGCATGCCGGCGTCGCGGATCTCCACGGCCCGGGTGACCGCGTTGATGCTGGACTTCTGCTTCTTCGCCCAGACGATCGCCGCGTCGTGCTGCATCACCTTGAGGAGGACGAAGATCTCCCCCGAGTCGGGGGCGAGGACGACACCACGCCAGAAATCGGTGATGCGGATGGTGCGGATATGCGGGTCGCGGGCGTTCTTCAGCGACTCCAGTTTCAGCCCTGGATCCTTGAACAACTGCTGGAGCGAGAACCGTTCGAACTTCTCCCAGGCTTCGAAGACCCCCTTCTTCACAGGAGGCTGCAGCTTGTGGAGCTCTGCGCAGAAGCCGATGTCGAAGGCGAGGTGCGGCACCGTCGGCTCCTGTCGGTTTGTTGGGGGATGGGAGGAAGGGCCGGATCAGTGGCCAGTGCCGCCGGTGAGTTCGATACGGGTCAGAAGCTCGCGGACGCGCTGGGCCTCCGGGCTCACCGGGTCCAGGTGGTGCAGCAGGCCGCGCAGCACCTCGGCGGCCTCGCGCACGCGGTGCAGCGCAAGCAGCAGATCGGCGATCTTCTGCTGGAGAGCGAGGGTCTCCTCGTGACCCGCACCTGGCAGCAACGCGCGGTACGCGTCGAGCGCCTGCTCATGCTCACCGAGCACGGCGTGACACAGCGCGATCTGCTGCCGATACTCGCGCATGTCCTCGCTCTCCGGCCCTTCCACCCCGGACACAACCGACGCGAGCAGCCGGAGGGCGCTGAGCGCTCGACGGTAGTCGCCGCCCGCGAGCAGTACGGCGGCGTGCACGCGTCGAGTCTCCACCAGCCGCGGGTCGTCCGGGCGAGCTTGGTCGAGGATCTCCTCGAGCACTCCTGCGGCCTGCGAGTACCGCTCCTCCTCGAAGAGCCGCACGGCGTGCTCTTCGGCTTCCTGGATCTCTTCCCCGCTGACGTGCGGCGCGGCGAACGCGGGCGTGGACACGGTGGCCGGGGCGGGCGGAGGAGCGGCGGACCAGTCCAGGACGGTCGGCGGATGGGGTGCAAGGGGCCCGGCGGCCGACCCCGGCTTCGCCTTCGGGGCGAGCGGGGTGCGGTACGGGCGAGTCGGATCCGCGACACCTGCCGGTACGGGCGCGTCGGCACCGCCACTCGCCGGGAGATACGGCACGAGGCGCTCATAGACGTCCTGCGCAGCGTCCGGCCGGTCCTCAGGAGCCTTCGCCAGAAGGTCCAGTACGAGCTGCTCCAGCCCCGCCGGCACCTCGGGCCGCAGCGCGCGCAGCGGCACCGGCTCGTCGTGGACATGCTGCAGTGCGGGATCGCTGTTGCCGTCGAAGACCTTCTCCCCGGCGACCATCTCATGCAGGACGCACCCGAGGGCGTACAGATCGCTGCGGGGGCTCACACCGACACCGAGGAACTGCTCCGGCGCCATGTACTCGCGGGTACCGACCATGCGGCCGGTCTCGGTGATCTGCGTGACGTCCGTCCCGAGCACCGCGGCGACCCCGAAGTCGAGTACCTTCACCCGCCCCTCGGCATCGATCATGATGTTGCTGGGCTTGAGGTCCCGGTGCACCACGGGCACGGCGTGCGCGTACGACAGGACGGAGCAGATCTGGGCGGCGACGGACACCGCCCAGTCGACGGGCAGCGCGCCATGCTCGGCGAGGATGTCGCGCAGATCCTGGCCGCGCACCAGCTGCATGACGAGGTAGAGCTCGGCCACGGCGCCGGGGGAGTCGGCGGGCTTGTCGATCGCCGCGTCGTACACGGCTGGCACACCCGGATGCTCGATCTTCGCCGTGACCTTCGCCTCGCGCCGGAACCGGCTGATCAGCTCGGCCCGTTGGGCCGCCGTATGAGTCTTCTCGGCACGGATCTGCTTGATGGCAACGGGCCGGTCGAGGACGGTGTCGTACCCCTCCCACACCAGCCCCATCCCGCCGGGCATGGGCAGCGCCTTCAGTTCGTACCGGTCCGCGATACGTCTCGGATGCTGCGCCGTCATGCCGGATGGCCTCCCCGTGGTCGTTTGCCGATCAGTGTGGAGGGTGAGGCGGCGTCAGGTCCAGCCGATGGGCTGGCCGTCGGCCATTGCCGGGTGCGCCCTGTGATGGTCGGGCTAGGCTTGACATGCGCGGAACGGCACAGCTGAATGAGCGTCACCGGGGAGAGCGATGAGCGGGGCGGGGCAGGGACCTGTGAGGACGACGACACTGGAGCTGCATCAGATGCGTGTAGCTCTGGCCCAGGCGTACCGAGGGCTCATCGACGAGAGCGATCTGCAGCGGAACTCTGAGCCGGAGCGGGAACGGGCCTTCCTGTCCCGGGCCGTGGCGGCCACGGCGATACGCCGGGTGACGGGCTGGGAGCCCAAGGCATGCGCCGAGGCGGTGATCGACGGCAGCGACGACAACGGCATCGACGCGGTCGCCGTCAAGGACGGCGCCCAGGTGTGGCTGGTTCAGGCCAAATGGAGCGACAAGGGGACGGCAGGTTTTCACACGGACGCTGCCCGCGCCTTCGTGGACGGACTGAGGCTGCTGGAGCAGCGGCAGTTCGACGCCTTCAACGACAAGCTGCAGCCGTTCACGCCTCTTCTCGACTCTGCGATGGGGGACCCCAACCTCAAGATCAACCTGATCATCGCGGTCGTCGGGAATGATCCCCTCAGTTCTCACACCACCGCGATCCTCGAGCGCGCGGTCGAGGACCATCACGGTCATGGACCGATGCTGAGTTATCAGCGCATGGGAACCGGGGAGCTGCTGCGGCAGCTCCGGGAGGACCGCACACCGGATCCGGTGAACGTTACGGTGAAGATGCCGAAGTGGATCCACCGAGACATCCCTTTCCCGGCGTACCAGGGAAGCGTAGCGGCCAGGGACATCGCCGGGTGGTACGACGACCACGGTGCTCGGCTCTTCTCGCAGAACATCCGGCAGTCACTGGGGCTGACGCGTATCAATTCCGGCATCGAGAAGACTCTTACCGAGGAGCCGGAAAACTTCTGGTACTTCAACAACGGCATCACGATCCTGTGCGACAGGATCGAGCCCTATTACCCGGACAGGCGGCACCCCGCCTATCCGGTGGAGCTCCGGCTCACCCATGTCAGCGTGGTCAACGGGGCCCAGACCGTCACCTCCATCCACAAGGCGATGCAGGTGACGCCGGACAACGTTGAGGACGCCGACGTGATGGTCCGCGTCATCTCCCTGGGCGACGAGCGCGTCGACTACGCCTCCAAGATCACCGAGACGACGAACACCCAGAACGACGTCTCCCGGCGGGACTTCATCGCCCTCGACGAGACGCAGGCCCTCATCCGCGAGGACTTCGACCTCACCCTGGGCAAGACCTACGTGTACAAGCGCGGCGAAGCCGATCCCGCACCGGACTCCGGTTGCTCGGTCGTGCACGCGGCCATAGCTCTCGCCTGCGCCCGCCGCACGCCCGAGCTGGCCGTACGAGCCAAGCGGGACACCGACCTGCTCTGGGAGAGGGGCGACGGGGGAGCGTACCCGCGTCTCTTCGGCGAGGTTCCGAGTGCCTTCCGCATCTGGCGCTGTGTCCAGATCCAACGGGAGGTCGGCAAGGCACTCGATGCCCTGCGACGCAAGCGGCTGCGGGGACGCGCCCAGGACGCCGCGCAGCGCGGTGATCTTCTGATCACCCACCTGGTCTTCCAGCTGCTTGACCTGGCAGACATCGACGAGCCGGGTTACCCGCTGGATTCCGTACTGAAGTCCGTCCCGGATGTGACCGAATCCGTTCTGTCGTGGCTGATCTACCGGGTGGACGCGACCTACGGCACCACGTCGTTCCTCGGGAGCACCTTCACCAACGAGACGCGGTGCCGGGAGCTCGCCAGGATCGTGCCCCAAGACGTGCGGGGCGGGGCGCCGGTGCCGATGCTGCCGGACAACTACCAGCCGCCCGCCCAGCAGAAGCGCCGGCGCCGTCGGCCCAATGTCGTCCCCACTCTCGTGAACGCCGGAATCATCAAGGATGGGACGCCGCTGACGTATGTCCCGTACAACGACCCGGAGAAGAGAGCGACGAAGGACTGGCTTGCCGCGGACGAGCGCCGCTCGCAGGTCCGGTGGCAGAACGATCGCACCAAGCCGCTCCTCTGGTCCTACGACGGTGTTGCCTACTCGGCCAGCGGACTTGTCACCCGTATCTGGGAGCTCGCTGGCTGGGAGGAGGCTCCTGTCGCGGTGCAGGGGCCGGCGCGCTGGGTACTCGACGGCAAGCACAGTCTGTGGCAGCTGGCCAAGCAGTGGCTGGACGCCCAGGAGGAAGAGGTCTGACGAGAGTCGTTTCGTCAGGAGGTCTCCGCTTCCAGGGCGCACTCCGCCCAGACCGTCTTGCCGACGCAGCGGCGGGGCTCCACGCCCCAGCGGGTGGCGAGCGCGTCGACCAGGAGGAGGCCTCGGCCGGCCTCACTGTCCGGGGGCCAGGACACGACGGTGGTACACGGAAGGTGGTCGCCTCGGGCGTCCGACACCGCGATGCGGAGGACATGGCCGGAGTGGGTCAGGGCGAGCTCGAAGTCCCGGCCGCGGACGCGACCATGGGTCACCGCGTTTGCGGCGAGCTCGGCGACGAGGGCGGCCGCGGTGTCGGAGGGGGTCGAGCCGTAGGGCAGTCCCCAGGCATCGAGTTGCTGCAGGGCGAGGAGACGGGCAAGGCGCGCGCCCTTGGGGGTAGAACTGAAGCGCTGAGTGAACACACGTACGGTGACGGAGGTGTGGGGTGGCATAACTCCACGGTCCCGCTGCTGGAGGGTGGGTGACCAGCCGCGACACTCGTACTGCGGGGTCTGTACGGGTTCGCGGGGTGGACAGTACGCGTAACAGGCCGTGACCATATACGAGTTGGGCGGGGCACGGCGCGTGTGTGGAGGTGCCTGTTATGGCGGGCAACAACGGTGGCGGCAGCGGTGAGCCGGAGACGTCGGAGGCACTGAAGACCTTTGGTGCAGTGCTGAAGGCCCTGAGGGACAAGGCGGGTCTGACGCAGGAGGAGTTCGCTCCGAGGGTCCAGTACTCGACGCACTACGTCGCGTCGATTGAGCAGGGGCGCCGCTTTCCCCCGAAGGATCTGGTGGAGCGGGGCGAGGAAGTCCTCGACGCTGGTGGGGTGTTGAGGGCGGCGGCCCGGCATCTGACGCGGAGGGTGGGGCTGGCTTCTTGGTTTCGGCAGTGGGCGGCCATTGAGGAAGATGCGATCAGCCTGTACGCGTATGAGTGCCGGGTGGTGCCGGGGATGCTGCAGCCGGAGGCGTACGTCAGGGCCGTCTTCGACGCCAGCTTGCCACCGCTTACGGAGGAGCAGATCGAACGGCAGGTGACGGCCAGGCTGGAACGGCAGAAGCTGCTCATCGAGCGGCGTAACACTGCCTTCAGCTTCATCGTCGAGCAGGCCTTGATGGAGCGGCAGACCGGCGGCAAGGAGGTGACGCGCATCCTCATCGACCATCTGCTGGAGGTGGGCGGATTACGGAACGTTGAGGTGCAGATCATGCCAACCGAACGTCCCGATCACGCCGGTCTCGACGGGCCGATGTACCTCGCGGAGACAACGGATCACCAATGGGTCGGATACGCGGAAGGGCAGAAGCACAGCGAGCTGATCACTGCTCCGAACGCAGTGAGTGCACTGCTCCAGCGTTATGGGAAAATGCGCTCGCAGGCCCTCGGCCGGGAGGCCACCATCAGCCTGCTGGAGCAGATGCGAGGAGCGCGATGAGCACCACCGAGCTGGCCTGGTTCAAGAGTAGCTACAGCGGTACTGAGGGCGACAACTGTGTTGAGGTGGCGGTAGCCCCCACCACGGTCCATGTCCGGGACTCGAAGGACAAGCAGGGCTCGCAGCTGGCTGTGGACCCCGCCGCCTGGATGGTGTTCGTCGCGCACGCGTCGGAGAGCTGAGTCACGGCGTAAGACGTGGGCGAGGGCGGGGGCCGCCCCCTCCCACGTATATCAGCGTGTGTCCGGGAGGTTGTGGCGGCGCCGGATCAGGCGGTATGCCGCCCGGCGGGCCTCCTGGAGGAGCTTGCCCTGGAACTCCTCGTCGGAGAAGTACTTCTCGGTGAACTTGGTGTCCGCCTCGGCCCGTTCGATCATGATGTCGCGGAAGCGCTTGTTGAAGGGGTGCTCGAAGTCCCCTTCGTTGCGCGCTGCGACGGCGGCCTCTTCGAGGTCCGGGTCTTCGGCGGCGGCGACGATGCGTTCCTCGTACATCACGCGGTCGGCTTCGCTCAGGCCGAGGCCGTAGCGCTCGTTGAAATCCTCGATGATCTCGGAGAGCAGAGCCTTCGCCGGGTCCTTGTACATGCCGACACCGTCCGCGCTGTACGGAGGCAGATCCTCGACGTCTTCGTCGGTGAGGCTTATGTCGTACTCGCCGACCTTGGTCACGCGCATGTGCGTGAGGTCCATCTCCCCGATGTCGAGGGAGGGGTCGTGCGGGGGCGGCGGCAGGATGTTGGCGAGGTGCCTGCCGTACAGGTACAGCCGTTCCAGGTCGGTGTCTGGGTAAGGCATGAGCTGGGACAAGAAACCGTACTGGCGCAGGAAGTCACGCAGGTCCGAGCGGAACTCCTCGGCCGCGTCCTGGTCTTGTGTCTGGAGCTCGACGAAACGGGCCCTTGCAGCGTCCGTGTGACGATACAGGGCGGCGTGGGCCTTCTCCCACTTGCGTTCGGTGGGTCGGCCGGCCGTGGCAGTCCCGGCGGCGGGCTGGGCTGCGGCGAGGGCGGTTATGAAGGCGCTCATCTCCTCCTCGCGCAGCAGCTGGTGGTCCATGACTGCGCGCTGGGCGGCGTAGAGGAGATTCGGATCGGCGGGCTCGGTGCGGGCCTCCTTGAAGTAGGGGGCGTACTCCTTCTTGATGTCATCGGGGTCGTTGACGAAGTCGAGGACGAACAGGTCGTCCTGGCTCTTGAGCGGGTGGGTCCGGTTCAGACGAGAGAGGGTCTGTACGGCCGCGACGTCCGTCAACGGCTTCTCCACGTACATATGGGTGAGCAGAGGCTGGTCGAAGCCGGTCTGGTACTTCTCGGCGACGACGAGGATGCGGTACTCGGTGCGCTCCGGGGCGCCGCCCGGCTTGCCCGTGCGAAGGGCTGCGTGGCGGTCGTCGGCACGGGTGTACGCGAAGGCTTCGGGGAGCTCTTTCTCGGACATACCGTTGAGTTCGGCCTCGGTGACCTTGACCTTTTTGATCTCGCCGTCGACTTCCCGTTCCACCTCCAACTCGCCGGAGAAGGCGACCAGGATGCCCAGGTCCTCGCAGTCCAGGTCCTTGGCGGACTGGATGAGGTGCTGGCGCATCTCGTACGCGGCCTTGCGGGACCGGGTGACGACCATTGCCTTCGCCCGTCCGCCGAGACGTCGGCGGCCGTGGGTGGCGAAGTGATCGATGATGATCTCGGCGTGCTGCGAGAGGGTCGCTGGACTGAGGTAGACGAACTTGGCGAGCTCGCCCTTCGCCTTGTCCTCGGGCACCTCGAGCTCGTCGGCGCCTTCCTTGTCGACCTTCCAACTGGTCGTGTAGCGCCAGTAATTGCGGAGAGGGTCGAGGATGAAGCCTTCCTCGATGGCCTGCTTCATCGAGTAGATGTGGAACCCCCGCATCAGGCCCGTGGCGGGGTCCTTCACGCCGAAGAGGTTCAGCGTCTTGCGCTTCGGGGTGGCGGTGAAGGCGAAGTACGACAGCTTCGGGTGCATCTTGCGGTCGGCGGCGGAGGAGGTGAGGAAGTCCTCCTCGTCCGCTCCCGCCTTTTCCTCGGCACCGAGGCCGCGCAGTACCTTGCGCAGCTTGGTGACGGAGTCGCCGGACTGGCCGGAGTGCGCCTCGTCGACGATGATCGCGATCCGCTTCTCCTTGAGGGTGGAGACGCCCTCCAGGATGTACGGGAAAGTCTGCGCCGTCACGATGATGATCTTCGTGGCGGTGTTGGCGAGGGCCTCGGCGACCTGCTTGGACTTGGCTCCGTCAGTTGCCTTGATGCGCTGGACGACGCCAGGGGTGTGGTCGAACTGATAGATCGTGTCCTGGAGCTGCTCGTCGAGGACCGTGCGGTCCGTGATGACGACGATCTTGTGGAAGACGGGCTTGTTCGCCTCGATACGGCTTTCGTCGACAGCCTTCGGGTCCATAGCGTCGGGCTCTGCTGAGCCGTGCAGCACCGACAGGTGGTGGGCAAGCCAGCCGATGGTGTTGGACTTGCCGGAGCCAGCGGAGTGCTCGACGAGGTAGTTCTGGCCGGAGCCGTGCTTGGCCGCGTGAGCGGTGAGCTTCCGGACGGCGTCCCACTGGTGGTAGCGGGGGAAGATCAATGTCCGGTCGTGAACCGAGACGCGGCGGGTGGTGCTCGCCTGGCCCTTCTTACGCTTGGGGTCCTCGACGTGCAGGAACCGCTTGATGAGGTCGAGCCAGTTGTCCCTCTGCCAGACCTCCTCCCAGAGGTAGGCGCTGCGGTAGGCAGGGCCGTTGGGTGAGAGGGACGGGTTACCGGCGCCGCCGGGGTTGCCGGGACCCTCGGAGCCCTGGTTGAAGGGGAGGAAGCGGGTCTTAGGGCCCTTGAGGCGGGTGGTGAGGAACACCAGCTGCTCGTCCACGGCGAAATGGACGAGGGCCCGCTTGGCGAAGATCAGGTCTTTCGGATCGCGGTCGAAGCGGTACTGCCGCTTGGCGTCCTCGACGGTCTTGGGGTGGGTGGACGCGGAGCTCTTCAGCTCGGCCGTCGCCACCGGGATGCCGTTGAGGAAAAGGACGAGGTCCAGTTCGTTGTTGTGGTCCGGGGAGTAGCGCAACTGCCGGGTCACGGATAGGCGGTTGCGACGGTAGTTGTCGAAGGCGTCCTCGGCGACGGCATGCGCCGGCCGGAAATACGCGAGATCGATGTGGAGGCCGCGATCCTTGACGCCGTTGCGGAGGACATCGAGCGCGCCGCGCTGGTCGATCTCCTTGGCGAGGAGGCGCACGAAGTCTCGCATGGCGATGTTCGCGGCGTCGTTACCGGCGTCGGCCCCGGCGAACTCCTTGAGCTTTTCGAGGACTTCGGGCTGCGTGGCCCCGATGAAGTCCCACACTTGCGCGGTGTCGATTCCGAGCTCGGCGTTGTAGTCGCCGCGCTGGCCCTCATGCCACCGTTGCCACCGATGCCGCCCAGAGGTGGTCAGTGCCTTGATGATGGTGACCTCGAAGGCCTCCTCGGTCGCGGCGCGGACTCGTGTGCCTGGTGTAGGGGTGGTGCTGGTCATGCGGCATCCACTCCTCGGGCGGTGGTGACGTCGAGTTGGCCGGTTACGGCGGCGGTGATCAGCGCTTGGCGACGCTCTGCGAGCAGGGCCACCTGGCGAGTCAGGGAGCGTTTCATGCGTTGGTTTGCGGCTTGCTGAGCATGGACGTCCTGGACGAGCTCACGCTGGCGTTCAATGCTCGGTAGGGGGATCGCAAAGCTCAGGATCTTGCTGCTGTTCGTGGACGCAAGGTTGGTCGTCTTGGTTCCTGTGCTTTCGAAGTAGCAACGCCCGTGCAGAGTCTGTGTCATGAGCGCCAGATAATCGGAATCGAGTTTCTGAGGGTCGGGGCGCAGAGCGAAGACGTGGTTTTGGTGCAGACAGTCAGCAAGTTCGCCACGCCATACGGTTCCCCGGCCGAGCTTGTCCAGGTCTCCACCCTCGGTCATCAGGACGTCCCCGATACGGAGCGTGCTGCGCCTTGCCATATGACGCGGTACGGTGATCTCTGTGACTGAGTCAAGCGCTACGTGACCAGCTTGTACATTGGCGACGCGCAGGTACGGACGCGTCACATCATTCGCGGTGGGTGCGCGATTTTCGTCGACAGTGATTCCGTTCTGCAGGCGGCATACGTACCCCAGTCGCGTCATCGGTGCGTCAACTGTCAGTTCAGGGAGCCAGGGGTGCGGGAAAGTTCCAAGGGGCCTTTCTAGTGCCGCAGGGATCAGGGCTTCTGTGACAGCTGCGAAGCACCTCTCTTCCAAGCAGGCAATTTGAGCCTCCCGCGCTCGTACCATGCGGTCAATGCGAGCTGTTTCTGTGTCGAGGAAGTCTGCGATGCGATGCTGATCTTCGATGTCAGGAAGCGGAATCTCCAAATTACCGACCTGTTCAAAGTTCAGGCCGTCTCGGTTTCCGCCCACCTGAAGGGCGAGGATCTTCTCCTGAGTGGGCTGCGCCAGCAGGGTGTAGTTGAGGTATCGCGATTCAATCGACTGGCTCGGCCGAATGATGCATACGTGCTGATTGACGTTGGCATCTCCGAGACCTGTCCGAAATCTAGAGACGCGTCCCAGCGAAGCTCCGGTGATGTTCAAGAGAACATCACCGGGCATCACACGTGTCGATCGCATTTCACGATGAACGCGTGTGTCGATGTATGCGACGTCATCGAGGCGCAAGCCGTCGAAGTGGATGTTTTGGCTGCGGAGGAAGAGGATCCCCTGCTCCTGGTAGGTCTCGGCGCCGCCAGAAGGTGTCTTTCCGCTACCAATCTTTGTTGCAAGAAATTTCACGCGACAGGTTGCCCAGGGAGTTGCTGCGGTGTTCGTCAAGACGTCACCTCGCCGAGCAGCTTCTGAATCTCTGCTTCCAACTCCTTCAGCTCCGCATCAATCTTGGCCAACGGCCTCGGCGGCGTGTACACATAGAAGTGTCGTGTGAACGGAATCTCGTAGCCGATCTTCGTCTTTTCGTGGTCGATCCAGGCGTCCGGAACGTACTCGAGAACCTCACGCCCGAAGTACTCTTCAATGTCCTCGTCCAGCGGGACGTTCTCGTAGTTCCTCAGCTCAGGGTCGGGCTCGGGCTCGCCCTTCTTCAGCTGGACCTCACCCTCGGGGTCGCGTACGCCGATCAGCTCCCGCAGGGCCTTCTGGAAGGCCGTAGCCTTCGACCAGGCGACGCCGGCCTCGGCCAGCGCAGCATTCACGTCGGCCCACGCCTCCTTCTTCGTGGCCCAGCTCTGCCCCACGAGTGGCTTCAACGCGTCCACGAACGCCTCGACGCCCTCACCCTCGCCGAAGTGCTTCTGCACCGCCTTCGACTCGCGCGCCTCCTCCAGCGTCTCCTCGGACACCTCGAAGCGCAGCTTCAGCGGGCGCTCGACCGTGATGCGCTGGTAGCCGAAGTCGCGGTTGCGGAAGACCTTCACCTTGCCGTGCAGCTCGTGCGTCTCGTTGTCCGCAATCGACAGCGCGTCGCCGTACAAGCGCATGATGGCGTCGATCTGCTCATCGCTGATCATCTTCCGCTTGTCGCCCAGGGACTTGCGCATCTTGACCCAGTAGTCCCGCGCGTCGATGAGCATGACCTTGCCCTTGTGTTCGGGCTTCTTGCGGTTCGTCAGGATCCAAAAGTACGTGGAGATGCCGGTGTTGTAGAAGAGTTGGTCCGGGAGGGCGACGATTGCCTCCAGCCAGTCCTTCTCCAGGATCCAGCGGCGGATCTCCGATTCGCCGGAGCCTGCCGGGCCTGTGAACAGAGGCGAGCCGTTGAAGACGATCGCGACTCGGCTGCCGCCGTCCTCGACCGGCTTCATCTTGGAGATCAGCTCTTGGAGGAACAGCAGCGAGCCGTCGTTGATGCGCGGTGTACCCGCCCCGAATCGCCCCCGGTAGCCGAGGTCTTCCTGTTCGTCCTCGACGGCCTCCTTCACCTTCTTCCAGTCAACTCCGAACGGGGGGTTGGAGAGGACGTAATCGAAGGTCTTGTTCCGGAAGTACGGCTCGCTCAGGGTGTTGCCGAGCTGGATGTGCTCCGCATCCTGGTTCTTGATCATCATGTCGGAGCGGCAGATAGCCCATGATTCGGGGTTGAGCTCCTGGCCGAACACGTAGACGTTGCCATGGGCGTTGTGCTGGAGGATGAACTCCTGGGCAGCGCTGAGCATCCCACCGGTGCCGCATGTCGGGTCGTACACGGTCCGGGTCATCTTCGGGACCTTGATCTCCTCCATGTCCGGAGCGATGAGGAGTCCCGCCATCAACTTGATGATCTCGCGTGGAGTGAAGTGCTCACCGGCCGTCTCGTTGGACTCCTCGGAGAACTTCCGGATGAGCTCCTCGAAGGCGTACCCCATCACATGGTTGGAGACGGTATTGGGGTGCAGGTCGTAGTCCGCGAACTGTGACACGACCTTGTGCAGGAACCCGCTGCCCTGGAGGCGCTTGATCTGCTCCTCAAAGCGGAACTGGGCCAACACCTCGCGGACATTGTCCGAGAACCCACGAACGTACCTCGGCAGGTTGTCCTTCTCGTCCTCCGGCGCTCCGGCGATGTCCGCCAGCGTATGCGCGGTCCGGTTGTAGAAGGCATAGCCCGATGCGGCTGGCAGGAACGGGTCCGACTTCACCCCCTTTGCCGCCCACCGCTCATGCGTCTCCAGGACCTGCTTCCGCGTCGGCTCCAGCACGCACTCCAACCGGCGAAGCACCGTGAACGGAAGGATCACCTTGCCGTAGTCAGAGCGCCTGAAGTCGCCGCGGAGGAGATCAGCGACCTGCCAGATACGGTTCGCCAGCTTCGTCGCGGCCGCATGGTCGGCGGCAGCCTGGGCGTTGGACTTGGTCTCCACGTACGTCCTTAATATCCAAGGTTCTTCGGTCAGTCAGAGCGAGAGCGGCACGGCGGCGTCCGCATCCGCGTCGGCGCCCCGCAACGCCGCCGCGACGGCGTCGGTCGAGTTACGGGCCAGATCCTGCCCGAGATCGTGTGCGGCCCGCAGCGCTCTCGTGAACTCGGCGATGGTGCGGAAGGCCTCCCCGTACGCTCGCTGCCGCTCGATCGGCAGCAGCGGTACGCGCACGCGGCGGGGATCCACCCGCGTATGTAGGGAGCTGGTGGCGGAGGCGGCCTGGTGGCCGCCCTCGCTGCTGGACAGGTAGCCGGCCAGGAACCACGGGTCCAGAAGTTCGGTGTCCGTCACCCGGATGTGGTGCAGTGTGGACACGGGGTACGCGCCCGCGTCCTCGTCGGTCGCGACACGGGCCACGATGGTTCGGGTGACCACCGGGAGCAAGATGTCCCCGGTCCGTACCGGCTGGTGCTGCAGCGGATCCTCGGGGGCCGGGCCGGACTCGGAAGCCGGGCGGCCCTCGACGATGTCCCGAGCGGTGAGGAAGCGAGCCTCGCCGGGACCGGGCGAGCCCTCGGACGTACGCGAGCCTTCCGGCGGAGCCGGGCGCCGCAACACCACCGCCCCGCTCTTGGCGAGCTCCCCGAGGGATGCGGTCCGGATACCGGCTTGTTCGATCTCGGTGAGGTCGGGGAGCTCGGGTACCGACGGCAGCCGCGACCGCAGCGCCTTCAACGCGTCCTCGAAGGCGGACCGGGTAGCGGTCAGCGCCTCCAGGGACACGCCGGGTGCGGACGGCTGCGGGAGGTGGCGGCGCGGGGTGACGTCGGCGTCATCAAGCAGGTCGATGAGCGGGACGACACGCGCCACGCCAGGTCTGGGCGTGAAGTCGCCAGAAGATGCCGCGGCGTACTCCGACCAGATCTTGGCGACCAGCTCCCGCGGGTCAGCCTCGGCGCTCGCGTCGACGACCAGCAGCCCCTCGGGGGCCGGGTCGTTCGCGCAGGGGTGGCGTAGGACCCAGATCTGGAGCGATAGCGCGTAGTGGGCCGCGTACCCGGACGGAAGGGAGATGACCGCCCGCAGCGCTCCCCGCCGCAGCAGCTCCACGCGGATACGACGACCGGACGGGCGTGCGGCGACAGCGGGTGGGAGGAGTAGGGCAACCGGGGCGCCAGGAACCGTGTGGGCCAGGGAGTGCTGGACCCAGGCGAGCTCTGACTCGCCCCGCGGCGGGATGCCGTACTCCCAGCTGGGGTCCGCGGTCAGGTCCTCGTACCCCCAGCCGCGGTCGGCGAACGGAGGGTGGCCGACGGCCGCGCCCGCACGCCCGCGAGGGAAGGCGGGACGGCGGAGGAAGTCTCCTGTCTGAATGTCGAAGGAGACGGGTGCACTGTCACCCGTGCCTCCCGCCCCGGCGTCCCGGAAGGCCATGCGCAGGGCGGCGAGGACCGCCAGTGAGTGGTTGAGCTCCTGGCCCTGCACCCGGTGACTGCCCGCTTCGGCGGCGGAGAGGAGGAAGGTGCCGCTACCGCATGAGGCGTCCAGGACGGCGCCCGTGGCGGGCGTCCCGACGAGCGCCACCATGAGGTCGGCGAGCTCGCGCGGGGTCGAGGCGAAGCCCGAGCGCGGGCCCTGAGCGAGGAACCGTTCACACAGCTGGTCGAACGTTTCCTCCGCTCCCTCGGCGGCGGCGGCCTCCGCGGCGGCGGCGAGCAGGGACAGCTGGCGTGTGCCGAGGTCGTACTGGAGGGGAGTGACCAGCTGCCCCAGACTCCCGACCGCGCCTCCAGGGGCGTGCGCGAAGGTGTGCTCGGCGCGCTCCATGAGGCGTCCGAAGCCCCCCTTGTCCTGGGGGATCGGCTCCCCTGGGTGGACGTGGAGGTGCAGGAGGAGGACTCCCGTGAGCGCAAGGGCGTCCTCGGCGGCGCTGCTGCCCCGTACCGACTCGAAGGTCTGCCACAGACGCTCGGCCACCGGGATGCGCCGGGCTTTGCCCTGCTGTTTCAGCCAGGCCTCGACCTCACCGAGGTCGAAGCGCGGGCTGCGGTCGGTGCCGCCGACGGGGCGGGGGAAGTCGTCGTGGCGCTTGCGCCAATTGCTGACGGCGGTCGGTTTGACGTCGGCGATCCGTGCGATGTCCGCGGCGGTCACCTCCACTCGCCCTGTCGTCATGTTTTCGGCTCCTCGTAGTCGTCTGGGCGGGCCTCCGTACGTCGGCGCCCTCCAGCAGAGACCCTACGCGAATCAGCCAGCGTCGACCAGGATCACAGCGTATTGATTTACGGATCACGGATTTGGTTGGCTGTATTCACAGACTCGCGTGGTACGTTCTTCGTGTCGGCTCGCCTCGGCGGCCGTGCCAAGGGCGGGGTGCGCCATGGGCGCCGTACGGAGCGAGCGAAGGAGACGAGCAGTGGGGGATGGGGCATACGCGGGCGACTGGCCCCCGCCTGCCGGGTTGAGGGGAAGTGGCTCGCTGGTGCGCGTTCAGGCGTCGCTTGCGGGCGCCGAGCCGTACACGTGCTTGCATCGGACCGAGGCCAAGGCGCGGCCCGCCGCCTGGCCGCCTGTGTCGCCGAAGTACCCCAAAGGACGGTTGGAGGACTTCGTGCTCGGGCTCGTCGTGGCCGCGGTGCGACTGGTGGAGTGCGACGGAATCTCGACCGACGCGGCGCTCCGTCGCGTACTGGACCAGGCCGAGCGGCCTCTGCACCGGGCGCAGCAGCGGTACGTACGTCACGCGGTGCGCTCCTGGCGGCTGCGCGACCGGCCGAAGGATGCGCCGCCCGTCATCCCGCAGCCGCTGCCCTGGGTGGCCGCGAGGAAGCAGGACGGTCGGCAGTGGGAGCTGACCGCCTGGGGAATGCAGGACCACAACCCCGGACAGAGGCTTCGGGAATTCTCCTTCCTTGCCTACGGCAGTGCGAATGACCGGGACGTCGAAGCCGCCCGAGTGGCGATCGCCGCCTACGCCGCCGCCTTCGGTGAACCGGCCGAGCAGGGCGAGAAGCCCTACCACGCGTACCAGCTGTGCGGGGCGGAGCAGGTGGATCATGTACGGATCGCACTGACCGGTCTCCACGACGGCTCGTACCGGTTGCTCTTCGAGGGCACGCCCGAGCAGGTGCGCGCGTACTACGACGAACACGGCCGGGACAGGGTCGCCGAGCTGATTCGAGGCGGACCGGCGACGCCCGGGAAGAACTGCACCGACTGCAGGCGGCTCACCACTTGCGATGCGCCGCGCAAGCTTCCCGGACTGCTCGGCATTCCGGGCGGGCGGACGCCGCGCTCGCTTCGGCACATCTCGGCGAGTGATCTGCGCTACTACAACAGATGCCCCACCCAGTACCTCGCGTACAGCCAGAACTTGCCGCGCACGGGTGAGTACAGCCCGGAGAACCTGCTCGGCAAAGCCGTGCACGCCCATCTGGAGACGAACCACGGCGGTGTGATCGCCCCCTGCGCGGCCCACGACATGCCGTGGGCCGACAGCGAGTGGGGTGAGGGCCCGCTGCGCATGACGGGCGAGTGGGCCCGGATCGGATCCCGGATGCTGGCGCAACACCTCGATATGTGTCCCTTCAACAACGAGGACGTCAGCGACGTGCAGATCGAGCCCGGGCTCGCCTTCCACGACACCGCCGCCAACGTCATCGTCCTCGCCCGGCCGGACATGCTGTACTGGGACAGCGGATCTCCCGTCTGGCGCGAGATCAAGACCACACAGCGCGCCGACGCCTACCGCGGCGACCCCTTCACGTACGACCCGCAGCTTGCCCTCGCCGTGGTCCTGCTGGCCGAAGGCGCTTTGGACGGCGACCCGAGGGGGGCGCGGGTCGAGCTGGAGGTGCTGAGGCCCGACAGCGGCGATCCCCTGGTCATCGAGCCGTTCCACGAGCCCGAACGGGTCGAGAAAGCCCGCAGGCTGCTCTACACGTACGCCGAACCCTGGCGCAGCGACGAGGTGTTTACACCCCAGCCCGGACTGCACTGCCGTACGTGTCCGGTGTCCGAATGGTGCGGGAGCGCGCTGAAGGAGGCGGGCACCGGTGACTGCTGAACAGGAGCAGGAGGAAGCGGGAGACGGCGAGCGGCTGCTGCGCCTGGTCGCCACCGGCCTGGTACGGCTGTCACAGCTGCGCGGACCGGGGGATCCCGTCTACCCCGACGTCGTACAAGCCGCTTACAACCAGTTGGTGCTGGGCTGTCTTCGGCAGGGAGAGCCGGCTCCGGGAAGTGTCCCGGAGCTGGCCCGGTGGGCCGGCGAGAAACCGCTCGCCGAGTGGTGGCCCTTCGGCCTTCCGGACGAGGAGACAGGCGGACTGCGGCTGGTCGACCTGGACACAGGCGTGCCCGTACAAGAGTGCCTGGAATGGGCGGTATCCGCCCCCGATCCGGCAGCGGAACAGGTGGAGAACGAGTTGCTGGGGGAGGCTCTGAAGTTGTGCCGTGCGGCGAAGGACCCGGACGCCTACACGGCCTTCCGCAGATTGCTCATCGAGCGCCCCGTCCTCACCGGCGCCGAGATCGCCCTGCTGGGATCGGACCTGGATCTCGCTCTGCTCCACAGCACGGTCAAACGCTGCTACGAGCCGGTCACCGCGGCCCATGTGCGCGATGGACAGTGTGTGACCTGCGCCGGATGCGGCTGTCTGTTGGTGCCGCTGCGCGACGGTGGGTACGCGTGCCAACTCGACCGCTGCCGACGGGAAGTGGTCAGAGTGGGGCGCAGGGTCGCCCCGGGGGCCTCCGGTGGGCTGTACCACCTCACCCGCCCGCTCCGCACGTTCATCACCGGGCCGGGTCTGGCCGAGACGGGACTCGAGGCAGAGCTCGCCGGCCTCGGCCTGCCTGTGGAGATGTGGCCACGCTTCGACACGTACGACCTTCGCATCACCCTCCCCGACGGGCGGGTGTGGGCCATCGACGTCAAGGACCGGGCCAACCCCGCTCTGCTCGCGCGGGGGACCACGCCGCTGCGCACGGATCCGCCTTACGACCGGGGGCTGTTGGTGATCCCCGCCTACCGCTTCCAGGAGAGGGACGGCTACCGCGAGGTGTTTCTGCACCACCTGCCGGAGGACGTCGGCGGACGTGTCGAGCTGCTGACGGACAAGGAGCTGCTGCGCCAGGTGAAGACCGCCTTGGGCTGGATGAAGAAGGGAGCCCGGAATGCGTGACCGCAGTGACTGGCACCGCGGACTGACCGGTCCTCTCCGTGAGGTGTGGCCGGCGGAATCGGCGTCGTTCCGGCCCGGCGAACTCCTCGACGTGGAGCTCGGTCTCCATCTGCTGCTGTCGGTGATGCCCGCGCGTGCGGCCGCGGATGCGTGGACGTTGTTCAGCGGCTACCCCTTCGGTGAGGCGTTCGGCGACGTACGCACCCCGGAACAGCGGCTGCGCATCCTGCGCGCCCGCCACTATCTGCTCAACCTTCGCCGACGCAGGGAGTGGCTGCTCGCCTTGGAGGCGTACGTCTGCGTCCCCCAGGAACTGCGCGGATTCGACCTGGCCTCGGCGGACTGTGTGCCCGTGCGCCGGGCGCCGACTCGCGCTCCGCGCCGTTTCGAGCGCTACGAGGAGGTGCTCGCCACCCCGCCCCCGTACGCACGGCGGCGGCTGCCTCTCGCCCAGGCCGGTGAGTACGTGTTCCCGGTTCGTGATCGACGCTACGCGATCACCTTCACCGAGGACCTGCTGCCAACCGTGAAGACGCCGGCGCACGACATCGACGCCCTCCCAGCGGGGAAAGGTGAGGCTCTTGATGTCACCTGGGTGGATCTGGAGCGGGCCGCACACCGTATGGACGAGATCGAGGCAGGCCAGGAAGGGATGCCGCCCAGCCACTGGGCCGCCCGGCTCGCGCGGGTCGAGTTGCTCGTGCGCAACGAGGCCGAGGGGGCGTTCACCACGAGCGGCACGCTCCGCATCGACGGGCTGCTGAACCTCGTCGGCATGGTGGGAGCGGGCAAGAGCACCCTGCGGGACATCCTCACCTTCTGGGCGGTGAAGGAGCGGGGGCTGCGGATCACTGTGGTCGTCGGTGACGTCGCCGAGACCCTGGCTGTCACCGGACTTCTGACCAGACTGGGTGTCCACGCGGCGCCTGTACTCGGGCAGTCCACGAGAGAGCGGCACATCCAGCGTCTGCACCGGCGCATTGCCTCTACGGGCGCCCCCAACCTGCTCACCCACCAGCACGACGGCTTCGCGTACGTCAACAGCGCCTGCCCGCTCGACGCGCTGCGCGGCCTGGAGGCTGAGCGGCCCCTGCGGGTCGGTGAAGCTCCTTGCGGCAACCTCTACTCAGTACGCCGGGAACCGGCCGCGAGCAGCACGACGACCATCTTCGGTGGCGAGGACGAAACGGGCGAGCCGGCGAACATATCGGACCCCGAACCGGAATTGGCTGAGCGGCCCAAACGGCACGGCTGCCCCCTGTGGGCGCGATGCCCCCGTCACCGGGCAGCCCGGGAACTCGTCCGAGCCAGCGTGTGGGTGGCGACTCCGGCGAGCCTGGTGCACAGCTCAGTGCCGGAACAGCTCCAGGAAGAGCGGCTGCGATATCTGGAGCTCGCCTGCCGCATGAGCGACCTGGTGGTGATCGACGAGGCCGACCGGGTCCAGATGCAGCTTGACACGGCCTTCGCCCCGGCAACCACCCTGGCGGGGCGGGCGCCGAACTCGTGGATCGATGAGGTCGCCGGCCACGCACTGACCGAACTCGCACGCCAGGCTCGGCTCCAGCTGTCGGCCCGGGATGTAGACGACTGGACGAACGCCGTGAACACGGTGCGTGTGGCGACCGATCGGCTGTACGCACGCCTCATTCAGAACCGGCCGCTGCGGCGCTGGATCACCCAGGACTACTTCAGCGCGCTCACGCTCCACCAGTGGCTGATCAACACGTGGTTCCCCGACCTCAAGGATATCGACCCCGGTACGGCTTCGGAGACGGGGAGAGCGGAGCGGGCCGACAGGGAGCGGCAGCGTGCACGGATCGACCGCATCCTCGACCGGTTCCGCGATGACCCGCTCCAGCCGCAACCCGCGACGGGAGGGACCGAGGAGGGCAACGAGAACACCCGGGAGGAGACCGAGGTCGTCAACGAACTCGTCCACCTCACGCTGGGCCTGCTGCATGCCCCGCACGGGTCGGTGACGCGCTCGCGCGTACGCGCGGTGCTCAAGCGGCTCGTGAACGGAGCCGTCGACCTCGACGAGGACGCCCATCCTCACGTGTCCCGCTTCGAGTTCACCCTGGTGCTCGCGGCCCTGCACCACCGTCTCAACTTCATGACCGGCCTGTGGCAGCGTGTCGAAGCAGCGCTCAACCTGGATGCCGCGTCCAACGTGCTGTCACGGCGTCCGCCACGTGACTACGAGCCGCTGATCCCCGAATCGCCCATGGGCAACGTGCTGGGCTTCCAGTTCCAGATCGACGAGCGGCGCAAGGAGGGTGAGCAGAGCGGCGAACTGCGGTTCTTCCGCTGCAACGGCGTTGGGCGTGAACTCCTCCTGGCGTTGCCTGATTTGACGGTGGTTGACGGTCGGCCCGGTCCGCACGTGCTGCTGATGTCGGCCACCAGCTGGGCGGGCACCTCCAGTCGCTACCACGTGCACGCCGACGTGGACGCGGTTCTGCGGCCGCACCCCGACGAGGTCGAGGCGATCCTGCGTACCGAGTTCCGGAAGGAGTTCCTGTACTGGCCGGGCGGAACGACACCGATCCGGTTGTCCGGCTGTGACCCGGAAGAGCGCCCCCAGGCACTGGTCCAGATGCTGCACCAGTTGGCCGAACCCGATCGCAGCCTTACGGACGCGATCAGCTCGCTGCAGCAGGAATTGAACGACATCGAGGACCCCGAGCGGAGGCGCATCCTCCTGCTCGTCGGAAGCTACGAGGAGGCCAGGAAGGCTGCTGAATACCTCAACTCGATTCCCGAATGGACAGGAAGGGTGAGCCGCCTTGTCTCCGACGACGCCGACCTGGACACCGCGTGGACGGCGATGCCCCGCAGCGCGGAGGCAAGGCCCTTGAGGCGTGGCGACGTCGCGGAGTACGCCAGGGCCGGGCAGGCGGACGGCGAGATCCTGGTGGCGCCGCTGCTCGCCGTCGAACGTGGTCACAACATCGTTCTCCCTGGTGGGAAGGCTGCCATAGGAACCGTGTACTTCTTGGCACGTCCGCACCCGCGCCCCGACGACATCGCGCTCGCGGTACAGGCCGTCAACGACTGGGCCGTACGGCAGGTCCGCGGCCCGGAGCGGGCCTTCCACCAGGCGGCTCTGGCAGCTGGTACCCCCGATCGGGCTGGGCTTGCCTTCCGGCGGGCCGCCCGTCAGAAGTGGAACCGCTTCCTGACCCGGAGGTTGTCGTGGACGAGCCTGCCGATACAGGAGAAGGAGGCGTTCACCTGGGACCAACTGGTCGTGATGTGGCAGGTGATCGGCCGCCTCGTGCGTGGAGGGGTACCGGCGCGAGTCGTGTTCGTCGACGCGGCCTTCTCCCCGCGGGAGGCGGGTCTGCAGTCCACGGACACTCCGGTGACCAGCCTTCTTGCCAGCATGCGCGAGCTCCTCGCCCCGTACTTCTCCTCGCACTCGCCCGTTTTCGGCTTGGACAAGTCTCTGGTCGCCGCCCTGTACGAACCTCTGTACCAGGCGCTGGCCGACATGGACTGAACCGAGCATCGCCCTGCCCCGCACCTCATCACAGCCAGCGTCACGTCATGAACGGAGTCAGCCCTCACCATGGCCTACGACAGCATTCAACCCGCGGCCTTCATCCCGTCGCCGACAGCAGGCCCCTTCCTCGTCACGCACTACGCCCTTTCCTTTCCCCGCGCGTGGCGCGACCCTCTCAAGGAGCACTATCTGCACGGAAAACCCGAGAGGGTCTCCCGTCACCGGGTGCAGGTCCCCATCGGCCGGCTCAACCGTCTTATCGCGGCGGTCGCCCCCGACCTGGTGTCCGTGGCGACCAAGGCCCCACTGGACGACGCCAAGCCGTGGCTCTACGCGAACACCCCCTACCCGAAAGCTGTGATGAGCAGCTTCATCCACGCGTGGTTGCGCGACCTGCAGCCCGGGGTCGAGGGGCACGCGAAAGTCAAGGAGACCGCGGGGCGGCTGGACATCGACGGCTTGGACTGGGGGCTCGTCGGCGTCGACATGCTGGAACAGACCCTGACGGAGGGCGGCACGGCCAAGCCAGCCGACCACTTGTGGCGGTTGCTGCCCGAGATGCTGGCCTCCCGCATCTCACGACACGAGCCGTTGTACGAACACTTCGGCCAGAAGCTCCACTTCCGTCAGGTAGCCCAACCCGCGGGCGCTTCCGGCGCAGAACTCGTCTCATGGCCGCCACTGGAGCACAGCACAGGACGGGGAGCCAAAGCGCGAGTGTGGTACTACTCCGCGTACATCCGGGTCTCGCTCCGTACGGTGCCCTTCGACCCCACCCCTCGCATTCATGTGACGACCGGAGTGCGCCGCTGGGCGCGTGGCCCGGTGTGGATGCCGCAGAGGGGCAGTGTGTCCGTGTATATGCTCACCGACGACAGCCTGGTGCCCGACGGCCCCTCGCCCGAGCGGTTCGCCGTCGGCGCGATGCGCTGGGTACCCAAGTCCGGAGGGCATGAGTGGCTCCAGGGCGGTCCGGAGGGCATGCTCAGCCAGGTGTCCGCCGTCGCCAACTTTCCTTCAGCGGATCTGATGGCGAAGGAGCCCGAGAGCTGGCTCGCAGGCCGCGAAGGGGTCACTGCGGCCGTGCTGCACCACACCATGATGGGTGCGCACGGAGTCAAGGCCGGGATCATGCCGATGGAGCGGCGCCGACTGACGGAATGGGCGTCCGCGGCCCTGGAGCCGGAGTTCGTCCGCATCGGGGCCTTCGAGAAGAGTGGGATCCGCCGCCAGATGCCGTTCAACGTCCTGCAGGACACACTTTCGGTGAAGAAGACCGCCACCGAGGAGGAGAGGGCGGAGATCGGAAGGGAGAACGCCGAGATCCTGACGCGGAATGCGGCCAAACGTCGTCCGAAGGTCGCTCAGGCCGTCGGCCCCGCCGGGCTCACGGCCGTACTGCTCTACCAGACCGATGCCATGAGGGATCTGCTGGTCGCAGCGGCCGAGGAGAACCTGGGACTGGCCGGGCATCGAGTTTCCTCTGGGCCGGAGCTCTGGACATGGGAGCATCCGGAGCTGACCGTGCGCATCCACACCCGGCAGGTCGGCGAGCTGGCGGACCGGCTCGGCGGGGACCGGGCACCAAGGATGGGCGCCGAATGGGACGCAGCCATCGACAGTCGTCGCACCCAGGTCAAGAAAGTGCTTCAGGGCTGGATGCGGGATACGACCGGCCCCGCGCAGCTCGCGTTCGTCGAACTGGAGGGACGGGACGGTTTCAAGAAGCGCAGGAGCGACCCCAAGTTCGCCATCCGCATCGGCTGCGCCGACGCGGGACTCGTCAGTCAATTCTTCGACTTGCCCGATCCCACGGGAACCGCACCCGAAAAGGATTCGGGGCCTCATCGTGCCGCCGCCGCGTGGAGCGACGGCCTCAGGCAGCTCGGCATGCGGATCGTTCCCGAACACTCTGTGGGGGAGCGGATTCCCGAGAGGCTCAACCAGGTCGCCTTCTGGCTCGTGAAGCGGCGGGTCAGCGGTGACAACCAGTACCCACAGTTCACCCCCATCGCTGTGCTCATCCGCCCGGGACAAGGCTGTGTGATGGGGCGCTCGCCGGAAACGCAGGACTGGGTTCCGTACCCGGAACTTCTCAAGAACCTCACGGGGCAGGTCCGTGGTGACGACCTTAAATTCCGGCAGCAACAGGAGGATGCCACCGCCCTCTTCATCAAGCAGACGCTCTACAAGCTGCGCGGAGAACCCACACTGGTTCTCACATACGCCCAGAACACCCGGGAGCGCTGGCCCTGGTTGCAGAACAAAGGACTGGTGGCAGACGGGATTCGACTGGGCAGCGGGCCACTTCAGAGGCTGGCCGCCCACGGCCGCCACCTGCGAGTCGTACGGGTCGCCGGTAACGTCCGGGACGAGACCGCCCAGTGGTGGGCTCCGGACGGCGACGAGGCGGCCGGCATTGCCAAGGGTTTGTGGCGGCCGAGCGATGCGGACGACAGCAACCGCATCTTCTACAGCACCTCGGACAAGGCGAGCCAGCACAAGCACGCCCGCGACATCAGCAAGTTCACGGAGCACCGGAATGCCGGCGGACGATCTCTGCTGAAGCCGGACACGGCGGCCTGGAACCCGGAACTGCTCGAGATCGGCGTTGTCGGCCTGCAGTCCGGCGACAGTCCCGAACCGTGGGCCATGTACGTCCATCAGCAACGGTTTGCCGACGACTACACCGACGCCCTCGGACTTCCGCTCGCCCTGCACCTCGCTTCGCTAACCGTCGAGTACGCCCTGCCGTACGAGGAGTCCGAGCAAGCTGAACCCGGCACGGCGTCGATCGGAGCGACTCCTGAGGACGGCACGCCGGAGGAAGGAGACGGGGCGGCAGCTGAGAGCTGATGGGTCATTTCCGGCAACGATCGTGGAGCACCGGCCCGGCGGATTGGCGCGTGTCTGATAATTGATCTTGTGGCAGGTCGAGGCGAGTTGACGGATGCGGCGTGGGAGCAGATAGAGCCCCTGTTGCTTTCCTTGCGCCACCACAGCCGTATCGTCAGCGGTCAACTCGCTCTTCGGACACTGATTTGCCCCACGGAGCCCGGTTTCCAGAGAGGGGACATTGGCACCCGCTCAGGCTCCCGGCCGGGGCGGGTGTTCGTCGTTGCGGTGCCTTCGGTGCGGCTTCTCTCCCTACGTGGCCCCGGAGATCCGGACCGGCAACGCCCATCGTCTGCCGGCGGCCGACCTCTACTCCCTGGCGGGTGTGGCGCACTGGCTGCTGACGGGCGAAGACCCGCCCTACAGCGGGGCCCATGAACGGGTCGGACCGGTGCTGGCCGAGCATGGGGTCGGCCGGGAACTCGCCGCTGTGGTGTCGGCGGCGATGCGACCCGCCGCCGAACGGCCGCAGTGGTCCGCCCCGGAGTTCTTGGCGCGCATGGCGGCGCCCTGTGCCGCATGAAGGTCAGCAACATGTGCCTGGCGGCGGCAAGTTACCTCTGCCCAAAGGACTCGCCACCGGGCTGCACGCCGTCACCCGGGCCCGGGTGGTGGGCCCTGTTGATTCAGGTGCGCCTTCCAGCGCATGGTCCACCGCCTGCGGTCCTTGCGAACGACGGGCGGCACGACAGGGTTCTTCCGTTGGCTGCCAGTGGCGCTGTCCTCCTTGGCGCCCACTAGGGAATCAGGGTGGCGGCCGGTTTCCCGAGGAGACGGTGGGCCCCGGGTGAACCTTGCAGCTTGAGTCGTCCTTGGGCGACAACGACCGTATCGTCAGTGGTCGACTCCCCCCTCGGACACCACAGACAAGAAGCGCCGACCCCGGCAAGGGGCGGCGCTTTTCTTGTCCCTGGGACCGGCCGGCTCAGCACAGCTCGTGCCGGGTCCCCTCCGCGACCGCGTGCAGCTTGTCCGGGTTGGCCACGTTGTGGAGCGCCGAGATGCGGCCCTGCGCGTCGAAGTCGAAGGTGAGCGTGGCGATCACCCGGTCCGGGCCGCGGAAGACCACCCCCGGGCCGCCGTTGACCGAGGTCAGCTCCGCCCGCATCTGTCCGGGCTCGATGCCCTGGTAGGTCGCTGTGGCGAGCGCGGCGAACCAACGGGCCACCGTCTCCACGCCGACGACCGGCTTGAGGGCCTGACGGACCTTCCCGCCGCCGTCGGTCCACAGCGTCACGTCCGGGGAGAGCAGCTCCATGAGGGTGTTGATGTCACCGCCGGTCGTCGCCGCGAAGAAGCGCTCGGTGACGTCCCGTTGACGGGCCCGGTCCGCGGCGAACCGGGGCCGGCGCGCCCGTACGTGGGCGCGGGCGCGGTGTGCGGCCTGCCGTACCGCCGCCTCGGAGCGTTCCACCGCCTCCGCGATCTCGACGTAGCTGAAGGCGAAGACCTCCTTCAGCACGAACACCGCACGCTCCAGCGGGGTCAGCGTCTCCAGGACGACGAGCAGGGCCATGGACACCGAGTCCGCCGTGGCCACGTCGTCGGCGGTGTCCGGACCGGTGAGGATCGGCTCGGGGAGCCATGGCCCGACGTACGTCTCGCGCTGGCGGCGGGTCGAACGCAGCTGTTCCATGGCCACGTTGGTGACGATCCGGGTCAGGTACGCCTTGGGGTCGGCGACCTGGGAGCGATCCGCCGACGACCACTTCAGCCAGGTCTCCTGGACCGCGTCCTCGGCGTCCGCCGCCGTGCCGAGGACGCGGTAGGCGACCGAGAAGAGCAGCGTGCGGTACTGCTGGAAGGCGAGCTGGTCGGGGCCGGTCTGGTGGGCCTGGGTCACTTGACACTCCGGATCCGGGTGTGGCGGCCGCCGCGCGGCCAGAACGCGCCCGAGGCGGGCATCTTCTTCATGCGGCCGAAGGTGGCCCACGGTGCCGAGCCGACGATCTCCTTGTACCTGACGGCCCCCTTGCCGGTCAGCACGATCCGGCGCGGGCTGTCGTCGGGACGGGTGAACTGTACGACGGCGTCGCCCCGGCCCAGGCTGACGGGGGTGTGGTAGTGGCCGAACCGGAACGGCCGGGGCTGCTTCCCGGCCAGGACCCGCAGGATCGACAGGGCGGCGTGCACTCCCGTGGGCATCCCGCTCTGGCAGGTCCCGTGCAGCACGCCGTAGCCCTGACGGACCGCCGCCGCGTCGCCCACGGCGTAGACGTCCGGGTGGGAGACCGAGCGCAGCGCGTCGTCGGTGATCACGCGGCCGCGGTCGTCGACGGTCAGGCCCGCGGCGGCGGCCAGCGGTGGGACACGGGTGCCGCTGGTCCACAGCACCAGATCCGCCGGAACGCCGGAGCCGTCCGCGAGTTCGACGCCGTCCGGCAGCACCTTGGTCACCTCGGCACCGGCGCGCACCCGCACCCCGAGCCGGGCGAGTGCCGCGTCCACGTGGGCCTTGGCCCTCGGGTGCAGCGTGGCCCCGGGCTCCTGCCGGCCCAGCAGGACCACCCGGAGCCGGGGGTGCCGTTCGGCGATCTCCGCGGCGGCCTCGACACCGGTGAGTCCGCTGCCGCCGATCAGGACCGTGCCGCCGTCGAGCCGTTCCAGCCGGTCGGCGAGGAGGGCGGCGGACTCCGGGCCGTCGAGGGTGTGGGCGTGCTCGTCCGCACCGGGGACGGTGACGGTGTCCGCGACGCTGCCCAGGCCGTAGACCAGGGTGTCGTAGCGCAGGACCCGGTCGTCGTCGATCCGCACGGTCCTCGCCGCCGCGTCCACGGCGGTGACCCAGCCGCGGACGAAGACGGCACCGGTGCCGTCCAGCAGCTCCGGGATCCTCATCTCGGCCGTCTCCTGGCCGGTGGCGGTCATGTGCAGCCGGAGCCGCTCGGTGAACGTGTCGTACGGATTGACCAGCGTCACCCGCAGATCGCCCCGCTTCCGGGTCCGTGCGGCGAGTTGTGTCGCGGCGGAGAGCCCGGCGTATCCGGCCCCCAGGACCAGGACCTCGTGCTGCCGGGCCGCTGCCGAGTGCGTCGTCTTCATGGTCTGCCATCGCTTTCGTGTAGGTCGTTCCCGCCGTGCGGACGACCACCTGACGCAAGCTGGCCGTCGGAACGTGAGGCGAGATCCATGTGACCTGCACCACACGCTGAGTCGGTTAATTCGTTTGACCCGGCCCGCCCGTGAGGCGCTGAATACCCGGCATGGCCGACATCCAGGGCACGTACGACGATCTCTTCTCCGCGGTCCCCAACAAGCTGGCCGCGCTGCTGGAGGAAGGCGACACCGGCGGCTCGGTGGCCGTCTTCGTCGACGGTGAGCCGGTGGTCGACGTCTGGGGCGGCTTCGCCGACGCCGGCCGGACCGTCCCGTGGACGCGCGACACGATCACCAACGTGTTCTCCACGACCAAGACGATGACAGCCCTGTGCGCGCTGATCGTCGCCGACCGCGGCGAGCTCGACCTGGACGCCCAGGTCGCCCGCTACTGGCCGGAGTTCGCCGCCGCGGGCAAGGAGAAGGTGCTCGTACGGCACCTGCTCTCGCACACCGCGGGACTGCCCCACTGGGAGGGCCCGGTCGAGGAGCTCTACGACTGGCAGGCCGCCACCGCCCGGCTCGCCGCCCAGCCGCTCCTGTGGGAGCCCGGCACCGCCGCCGGATACCACTCGGCCACCCAGGGCTTCCTGGTCGGCGAGGTGCTGCGCCGGATCACCGGACGGACGGTCGGTGCGTTCCTCGCCGAGGAGGTGACGGGCCCGCTCGGCGCCGACTTCCACATCGGGCTCCCCGCCGAGCACGACCACCGGGTCGCCCTCACGGTCCCGCCGCCCGGCCGGGACGAGGACTACACGGCCGGTGCCGCCACCCCCGGCCCCGACGCGACGCCCTCCTCCGGGACCGCCCTGCGCGTCCGGGACGGCAACAGCGTGGCCTGGCGGCGCGCCCAGATCCCCGCCGCGAGCGGGTTCGGCAACGCCCGCTCCATCGCCCTCGTCCAGTCCGCGCTCGCCTGCGGAGGAACCGTCGGCGGCGTACGGCTGCTGTCGGCGGCGGGCGCCGAGCGGGCCCGTGAGGAGCAGTTCAGCGGCGAGGACCGTGTGATCGGCATGCCCCAGCGGTACGGCCTGGGCTACGGACTGTTCGGCAGCAGCCTCGGCTGGGGCGGCTGGGGCGGCTCGCTCGTCATGATCGACCCCGACGCCCGCATGGTAGTGGCGTACGCGACCGGCCAGATGCGGGAACCGGCCGAGGACACAAGGGGGTTGGACCTCGTCATGGCCGCCTACGACGGCCTCCAGGGCCTGCTCCGCTGACCGCAGAAAACCCCGTGCGCCGACGTGGCCCGCTCCCTACACTCGCATCACCAGGACGATCACCAGGGACGACGAGTGAGGGGAGTACGGCCATGTGCGTGCGCACCGCTGTCGCCGTCCCCCGGACGTCGTACGACGTGATCCTCGTGTCCTCGCCTCTCCGGTGCCCGCTGCGCGGCCGGCACCGGACACCCGTCACGCCTGTCTGAGCGGCTCCAGGAACACCGCCGTGGCACGCACTTCTGACGTGCCGTCATGCCGTACGGGTCATCGCGCAGCCCTGTCATCACCGCACCGAAAGGCCACGGGCCGTGCGCACCAACCACCTCAACCCGCTCGCCGCCGTCCGCAATCTCGGCATCCTCGCCCACGTCGACGCCGGCAAGACCACGGTCACCGAGCGGATCCTGTTCGCCACCGGGACCACGCACAAGCGCGGCGAGGTCCATGACGGCACGACCGTCACCGACTTCGACCCGCAGGAGCGGGACCGCGGGATCACCATCTTCGCGGCCGCCGTCAGCTGCGCGTGGGACGGGCACCGGATCAACCTGATCGACACCCCGGGACACGTCGACTTCGCCGACGAGGTGGAGCGTTCGCTCAGGGTGCTCGACGGGGCGGTCGCGGTGTTCGACGCGGTCGCCGGCGTGGAGCCGCAGAGCGAGTCGGTGTGGCGGCAGGCCGACCGGCACGGTGTGCCGAGGATCGCGTTCGTCAACAAGCTGGACCGCGCGGGCGCCGACCTCGACACGGCCGTGGAGTCGATCCGACGGCGACTGCATACGGCCCCGCTGGTCGTGCAGCTGCCCATCGGCCGCGAGGACGGCTTCACCGGAGTCGTCGACCTGCTGCGGATGCGAGCGCTGACCTGGCCCGACGACACCATGACGGAGGGCCCGGTCCCCGACGACCTGCGCGAGGAGGCGTTCAGGCGCCGCCGCACGCTGGAGGAGGCCGTCGCCGAACGGCACCCCGCCGCCCTGGAGGAGTTCTGCGACCGCGAGACCCTCTCCGCCGACACCCTCACGGCGGCGCTGCGGGACCTCACCCGCAGCGGCGACGGCGTGGTCGTGCTGTGCGGCTCGGCCTACCGCAACCGCGGGATCGAGCCGCTGCTGGACGCCGTGGTGGCGTACCTGCCGTCCCCGCTGGACGTGCCCGCCGTACGGGGTGAGCAGGGCGAGGAACGGCCCTGCGACCCGGCGGCACCGCTTGCGGCACTGGCGTTCAAGGTGAACGCCACCCCGACGGGACGGCTGACGTACGTCCGGGTGTACTCGGGAACGATCGAGAAGGGAGCCACCGTGTGGGACGCGGGCGCGCGGCGCACCGAGCGCGTCGGACGGATCCTGCGGGTCCGGGCCGACCGGCACGCCCCGCTGGAACGGGCGGTCGCCGGCGACATCGTCGCCCTCGTCGGGCTGAAGTCGGCCCGCGCGGGCTCGACCCTGTGCGCGCCGGACGCCCCACTCGTACTGGAACCGCCGAGCGCGGCCGAACCGGTCGTGTCCGTGGCGGTCGAGCCCCAACGGTCCGTCGACACCGACCGGTTGGCGTCGGCGCTCGCCCGGCTGGCCGAGGAGGACCCCTCGCTGGTCGTCCGCACCGACGCCGAGACCGGCCAGACCCTGCTGTCCGGCATGGGGGAACTGCATCTGGAGGTGGCGGTGGAGAAGGTAAGGCGTGAGCAGGGCCTCGCCCTCACCGTCGGCCGCCCGCGGGTCAGTCACCGCGAGACGGTCGGGCGCGGGGTGTCCGGGCTGGTCTTCCGGCACGTCAAACAGGACGGCGGGGCCGGGCAGTTCGCGCACGTCGTGCTCGACGTCGAACCGGCCGAGGAGGGCTTCGCGTTCCGTTCGGCGGTCGTCGGCGGGCGCGTCCCGCAGGAGTACGTCCGCGCGGTCGAGGCCGGCTGCCGGGACGCCCTGGCCGAGGGACCCCTCGGCGGGCACCCGGTGACCGGGCTGCGCGTCACCCTCACCGACGGGGCGACCCATGTGAAGGACTCCTCGGACACGGCCTTCCGCACGGCGGGCCGGCTCGGCCTGAGGGAAGCCCTGCGCGCCTGCGCGATGGTGCTCCTGGAGCCGGTCGTCGAGGTCACGGTCACCGTGCCCGAGGACGCGGTCGGAGCGGTGCTCGGCGACCTCGCCGCGCGCCGCGGCCGGGTCTCGGGCTCGGTCGCGCGCGGCGGCTCGGCGGTGCTGACGGCAACCGTGCCGCTGGCCGAACTCTTCGGCTACGCGACCAGGTTGCGCAGCCGCACCCAGGGCCGCGGCACCTTCACGGCCCGGCCCACGGGGTACGCGCCGGCGCCGGCCGAGGCGGCGGTCCGGCGGTAGCGACGGTGTGGCCCTCCCGCAGCAGGGAGGGCCACACCACATACCGGGACGGGCTCAGCAGTCCCTGAACTCCGGCGACTGGTTCAGTACCTGCGAGCGCACCGAGGTGAAGCGGGCGTACGTCTCGCCCGTGGTCGACTCCGAGCGGAACGCGGCCACCCGGTGGCAGTTCTGGAAGGCGAGTGCCACGCCGAAGTGGCGTTCCAGGCTGCCGCGGATGGCGTCGCTGGCGAGGGCGCGCAGGAGTTGGCCGCGCTCCTTCTCCGAGGGGGGAGGGGTCTGGTTGTCGGTGAACTCGGCGGTGCCGCCCTTGAGTTCACCGGCGAGGGAGGCGATCAGGTCGTAGGCGTAGGGGAGGGACGTGCGGACGGTGTCCACGAAGTCCTCCTCGCGGATGGCGCCCTGTTCGGCTTCGGCGAGGAGCTTCGGGGAGACGTCGAGAGACATGTGCGGGGGGTTCCTGTCCTGTTGTCGTGTAACGGAGGGGGAGTCAGCCGAGGGAGGCCGGGCCCGGTACGAAGTCCGGGTCCACCTGGGCGGTCAGGTCGAGGCCGGTCGCCTCGTTCGCCCAGGAGCGGGCGTTGCGGAGGTGGAACTCGACCGTGTGGCGGTGGAGGGCGGCCCAGTCGCGGGGGTGGGCGTCGACCGTGTCGCGCAGGGTCGTCAGGGCGTGCCGGTTGTGGGGCTCCAGGGACTCCAGGTCGCCCTCCGCACGGCCCTGTTCGGCCGCGCGCACCCAGGGCGACTGGACCAGGTGGGTCAACAGGTCCTCGCCGACGTGCTCCTTGAGGAAGAGCAGGTCGTCCTCGCCGGTCACCTTGTTGCCGACCACGGCGATCCGGATCCCGAACTCCCGTGCGTGGTCCCGGTACTGGCGGTAGACCGAGACGCCCTTGCGGGTGGGTTCGGCCACCAGGAAGGTCAGGTCGAAGCGGGTGAACAGGCCGGAGGCGAAGGCGTCCGCGCCCGCCGTCATGTCGACGACGACGTACTCGCCGGGGCCGTCCACCAGATGGTTGAGGTACAGCTCCACACCACCGAGCTTGGAGTGGTAGCAGGCCACCCCCAGGTCGCTCTCGTCGAACTCGCCCGTCACCATCAGCGGCACGTCACCCACCCGCCGGACGTGGCGCGCGTGGAGTTCGTCGTCGCCCAGCAGGCGCAGCAGACGTGAACCGCGGCCCGGCGGCGTCGTCTTGATCATCGCCTCGCGGGAGGCGATGCGCGGGTTGCCGCCCCGCAGGAAGTCCTTGATGTCGGCCACGTGCGCGCCCAGGGGAGGGGCGTCCACAGCGGCGGGTCCGTCGTGGCCCAGCGCCTCGGCCAGGTGCTGGTTGATGTCGCCGTCCACGGCCAGCACCGGTGCGCCGGAACGAGCCAGATGACGGGAGAAGAGCGCCGACAGGGTGGTCTTGCCGCTGCCGCCCTTGCCGACGAACGCGATACGCACTACCGCGTCCTCTTTTTGAAAATGGATGTCATGTCGGTAGGTTCTATGGCGTGGATTCGATCACTGTCAAATCCCTCCGAACCTCTGTGATCAAGCAGGAAGGCTTAATGCATATGATGTGCAAGTGCATGACTACAGCATCAGGGTGGCGAGCCCGGACGACCTCGACGGTGCGCGAGCCGTGATGCTCGACACCGTCTACCGCGACTTCAGGACCGGGTACGTGCCCCGCTGGCACGGCGACATCATCGACCCGGCCGCCGCCTATCTGGTCCCGGCCCGCCACACCCTCCTCGTCGCCCTCGACCCGGACGACCGGGCCGTCGTGGCCACCGGCGCCCTGGACTCCCGCGGCCCGGCCCACCCGCCGAACCCGCGTGAACTGGCCGAGCGCTACCCCTCGGGCGAGACCGCGCAGTTGCGCCGGATCTACGTCCGCCCCGAGCACCGCAGGCGCGGCCTCGCCCGCCGTCTGGTCGACGAACTGCTCGCCTTCGCCGCTGCCGACGGCGGCTACCGCTCCGTCTATCTGCACACCGACCCGGCCGTCCCCGGCGCCGAACCCTTCTGGCGTTCGCTCGGCAAGGTCGTGCACGACGAGCGCGAGACCACGGGCGGCGTGAGCAACGTCGTCCACTTCGAGATACCGATGGGCCGATAGAACCACCATGCGACGCCGACACCTGCTGGGCTCCCTGCTGCTCGCCCCCGTCCTCACCGCCTGCTTCGCCTCCACGGGCGGCGACTCCGCCGACCGGGGGAGCGATGGCGCCCGCCTCCGGGTCGCCCTCGCCTTCCCGCCCACCGAGAACCTCTCGCCCTACGGCGCCGACGCCACCCTCCTCAGCCGCCTCGGCGTCACCGAGGGCCTCACCGCGCTCGACGCCAACGGCGCCGCCGCCCCCGCGCTCGCCGAGTCCTGGCGCCGCGAGGACGACCGCAGTTGGCTGTTCACCCTGCGCGAGGCCACCTTCCAGGACGGCTCGCAGGTCACCCCGGCCGCGGTCGCCGCCGCTCTCACCCACGCCGGCGATGCCAAGCCCGCCCCGGCCGCCCTCTCCGGCGTCACCCTGGCGGCGAAGGCGGCCGGGGACGCCGTACGCATCACCACGAAGGCGGCCGACCCCGTGCTGCCGCTCCGGCTCTCCAGCCCGAACCTGGCCGTGTTCGCCGCCAAGGCCTACACCGGGGGGACAGTGGATCCGGTCGGCACCGCCACCGGGCCCTTCGAACTCACCGAGCTCACCGGCTCCACCGCCGCCGCCCTCGACCGCTTCGACGACTACTGGGGCGGCCGCGCCCAGGCCTCCGGCATCGACGCCCGCTTCGTCGCCGACGGCACCGCCCGCGCCAACGCCCTGCGCACCGGCCAGGTCGACATCGCCGAGGCGATACCCGTCTCCCAGGCAGCCACCCTCGACGCGGCCGGCATCGAGGAGACCGCCACCACCCGCACCACCAGCCTCCAACTCAACACGGAGTCAGGCCCGTTCAAGGATCCCGGGCTGCGCGCCGCCGCCCGCGAGGCCATCGACGTCCCGGCCCTCGTCAAGGGTGTCTTCGAGGGGTACGCCGATCCCGGCGCCGGCATCTACGGACCAGCCGTGGCCTGGGCCGAGGGCAAGCGGCTGCGGCCCACCGGACGGGCCGCCGCCGCGCGGCCGAACGGCACCGCCGTCACCCTCGCCACCTACGACAACCGGCCCGAACTCCCCGAGGTCGCCCAGGTCCTCCAACAGCAGCTCCAGAAGGCCGGGTTCAAGGTGAACCTGGTCGTGCGGGAGTACGCGCGACTCGAAAGCGACGCCCTCGCAGGGAAGTTCGACGCGTTCGTCGTCGCCCGCAACAGCCTCGTCGACACCGGTGACCCCGTCGGCGTCCTCGCCGGCGACTACACCTGCGACGGCGGCTACAACCTCGCCCGGCTGTGCGACGAGAAGGTCGACAAGGCGGTCACCGAGGCCGACCAAGTCGCCGACACCGCCCGGCGGCAGGACGCGGCCATGCGCGCCGAGGCGGCGATCCTCGGTACCGACGCCGTGGTCCCACTGGCCCACCAGGGGATCATCGTCGGCGTCGGCACCGACGTCCGAGGGGTCCTCCTCGACCCGTACGAGCGGACCCTGGTCGGCACCGGAACGCGGCGCTGATCCATGCGCGAACGCGTCGCCACCCTGCTGTGGCGGGTCCTGCTCGCGGCGGCCCTGGTGTGCGGGATCGGCCTGCTGCCGTGGCTGTCCCGCACCGACCCGGCGCTCACCGTGCTCAAGGCCCGCTCGGCGGACCGGGACCCCGACCCCCGGGTCCTGGCCGACATCCGGGCTCAACTCGGGCTGGACCAGGGCCCCTTGCACCTGCTCGGTCAGTGGCTCGGCGGGCTGCCCCGCGGCGACGCCGGCCGGTCGTGGCTGAACGGTACACAGGTCGCCCCCGCCGTCGCACAGGCCCTCGGGGTGTCCCTGCTGCTGGTGACGGTGGCGCTGGTGGCCGCCGCCGGCACCGCCGCCCTGGTCTGCGCCCGCACCCTGTGGCTCGGAGCGCACCGGCGCCTCGACGGGCGACGGAGGGGCGGCGGCGCCTCGGCGATGCTCGCCGCGCTGCCCGAGTTCCTCACCGCCTCCGTGCTCGCCACCGTCGTCGGCGTCCAGCTCGGCTGGCTGCCCGCCCTCGGCTGGTACGGCCCCCGGTGGACGATCCTGCCCGCCCTCGCCCTCGGTCTGCCCGCCGGGGCCGTGCTCGGACGCCTCCTCGACGACCTGCTCCCCGGCGCCTTCGCCGAACCCTGGGCGTCGGCCGCGGAGGCACGCGGACTGCGGGGCCGTACCGTCGCCGCCCAGGCCGTGCGCCGCTGCGTCCCCGCGCTGCTGCCCAACCTCGGCCTGTTCGTCGTGGGCCTCACCGCGGGATCCGTCGCCGTCGAGCAGATCTACGACATCCCCGGCCTCGGCCGCACCACCCTCCAGGCCGCCCTCGCCCAGGACCTGCCCGTCCTCCAGGCGGGCACCCTCGCCCTCCTGCTCCTCGCGGCCGGCGCCACCGGCCTCGCGGCACTCGCCGTCCGCCGCCTCGCGGGCCCGGCCCTGCGCGACGGCGCCCTGGACTCCCTGCACCGGCCGCGCCGGCCCGCCCGCAGCGTCCTGCCCTTCGTGTACGGCGGCCTCCTGACCGCCGTCGTCACGCTCGGCCTGTTCCGCGACCCGCTCGCCCTGGACACCGGCGCCCGCCTCCAACTCCCGTCCACGGAACACCCGTTCGGCACCGACGCGCTCGGCCGGGACCTGCTCGCCCGGGTCGGACACGGGGCCCTCGACACCCTGTCGGCCGCCCTCGCCGTCAGCGTCGGCGCGCTGGTCGTCGGTGTCCTGCTCGGGCTGCTGCCCCGGCTGTCGGGGCCACTCGTCGACACCGTCAACGCCGTACCGCCGGTGCTCGCCGCGCTGCTGGTGACCGCCGTCGCCGGAAGCGGGGCCGCCACGCCCGCGATCGCCGTCGCCACCGTCTCCTGGGCGGCGCTCGCCGCGCACACCTCCTCACTGCTCCGCCAGGAACGCGCCACCCTGCACCTGGCGGCCACCCGGGGCCTGGGCGCGAGCCGCTGGTACCTCCTGCGGCGCGAGGTGTTGCCCGCGATCCTGCCGCCGGTCACCCGGCACGCCCTGCTGCGCCTGCCCGGTGTCGCCCTGGCCCTGGCCTCCCTCGGCTTCCTCGGCCTGGGCTCCCAACCGCCCTCCCCGGAGTGGGGGTTGCTCCTCGCCGAGAACCAGCCCTACGCCGAGCGCGCCCCCTGGGCCGTCCTGGCGCCCGCCGCCGTACTGGCCCTGCTGGGCGCGCTCGCGGTGAGTTCGGCGGGCGGGGTGCGGTGGCCGCGACGGCGCGCGCGACCTCGTGCTGCCGTGATCCGGTCCGAACTGCCGTTGTCCGCAGGGGAGTTGGTGAGGAGCGGATGACCTCCACGTCCCTCGGGACCGGGAAGCCGGTGGGGCTCACACCGCTGCTGCGGCTGCTCATCCTCACCCAACTCGCCTTCAACGTCGGCTTCTTCGCCGTGCTGCCCTTCCTGGCCGAGCATCTGGGGCGGGCCGTCGGGATGGCGGGCTGGCTGATCGGCTTCGTGCTCGGGCTCAGGACCTTCAGCCAGCAGGGGCTGTTCGTGGTGGGCGGGGCACTCGCCGACCGGTACGGGATCCGGCCGGTCGTGCTCGCCGGGTGCGTGCTGCGGATCGCCGGGTTCGGGTGGCTGGGGTACGCCGAGCGGACGGGGGCGGTGATCGGGGCCGTCCTGCTCATCGGGTTCGCGGCCGCGCTCTTCTCGCCGGCCGTCGAGTCGGAGGTGGCGCGGCAGGCCGTTCTCCACGAGGAGGCGGGTGGCCAACGTACGCGTGTGCTGGCGTTGTTCACCGTCGCCGGGCAGGCGGGCGCGTTCGTGGGGCCGTTGCTCGGTGCGCTGCTGCTGTCGGTGGACTTCCGCGCGGTGTGCCTCGCGGGCGCCGGGATCTTCGTGCTCGTCCTCACCGGGCACGTGTGGCTGCTGCCGCAGCGCGT
Source organism: Streptomyces sp. NPDC057253 (assembly GCF_042669125.1). NCBI lineage: Bacteria > Bacillati > Actinomycetota > Actinomycetes > Kitasatosporales > Streptomycetaceae > Streptomyces > Streptomyces sp. NPDC057253. The sequence goes on from NZ_JBHUXV010000030.1 coordinate 73,492, forward strand.
GCCGGGGCGGCGGCGCGTGCAACTTCGGGGCGGTCTCGGGACGTTGGTGCGCAACCGGGGATTCCTCGCGCTGTGCTGCGCGTACGGCGCCTACCTGCTCGCCTACAACCAGCTCTACCTCGCCCTGCCCGGGGAGGTGGAGCGTGCGACCGGTTCGCAGTCGGCGCTGGCCTGGCTGTTCGCGGTGTCCTCGCTGCTGGTGGTGACCGCGCAGCTGCCCGTCACCCGCTGGGCCGGTGCCAGGCTGTCGCTACGGCGTTCGATGACGGTCGGACTGCTGCTGATCGGCGCCGGGTTCGCGGTCGTCGCGCTGGCACGGCCCGCCGCGTGGACCGGCGCCGGGGGACTGCTGCCGTCGGCGGGCTTCGTCGTCCTGCTCACCCTCGGGCAGATGCTCGTCGCGCCGGTGGCCCGGTCCTGGGTCCCCGACCTCGCGGAGGAGGGACGGCTCGGTCTGTACACCGGGGCACTGTCCTCGGTCTCCGGCCTGATCGTCCTCCTCGGCAGCTCCCTCACCGGCTCCCTCCTGGACGCCGGACTGCCGTCCGCGGTGCCGTGGCTGCTGCTGGCCGCCGTACCGCTCGCGGCGATCGGCCTGTTGCAGCACACGTCGACTGCAACCCCCCAGGGGCGCGGGGAACTGCGCGACCAGCCCCGACGCACCCGCACCCGCCCCACAACCTCACCCGGCACCCTCCGGCGCCCCCACCCCCCGATCCGCCGGAGGCGACCGCCTCACCGGCGATAAGGTCCACCCCATGGAGACTCAGGACATCCGGGTGGTCGTCGCCCGGGAGGCCGACCAGGAACTCGTCGACGCCTTCGCGCGGATGCTGCCGCAGCTGTCCTCGACCGCCGAGGCGCTCGACCTCGCCGCGCTCGACCGCATCCTGGCCTGCGACGCCAACACCATGCTGCTCGCCAGGTCGTCGGCCGGATCGATCCTCGGCACCCTCACGCTGGTCATGTTCCCCGCCCCCGCGGGCCTGCGGGCCCGGATCGAGGACGTGATCGTCGATCACGCGGCCCGCGGTCAGGGTGTCGCGGGGCTGCTGATCCGGGAGGCGATCCGGCTCGCCCGGGAGGCCGGGGCCCGGACCGTCGACCTCACCTCGCGCCCGGACCGGGCGGCCGCCAACCGGCTGTACGAACGACAGGGGTTCCGGCAGCGTGAGTCGACCGTGTACCGGGTTCCGCTGAAGGGCTGAGCCCCCCTCAGACCTCCCGAGAGTCCCCAGGCAGGGTCGCTCAGGAGGCCACGGCCTGCCGGGCCGGCACCAGCTCCAGCAGCTCCTCCACCGCCGCCTGGTCCGCCCGGTGCGTGCGCCACAGCCACAGGATGTCCCGGCCGAACGACCAGACCAGCGTCCCGAGGGCCAGGGCCACCACCCCGAAGGTCGCCGTGAACGGCAGGTACCCGGATGCGGCCACCAGCAGCAGGATCCCCTGGAGCGCGGCCACCGTCTTGCGGGCCATGCTCGGCGGCAGCGGGGCGTTGAGCCAGTTCCAGACGCGGGCGGCGCCGACGAAGCCGTAGCGCATGGCGCCGATCAGCAGCACCCACGGGCCCTGCGACATCGACACGTACACGCTGAGCACCAGGATCAGGAACGCGTCGACCTCCATGTCGAACCGCGCACCCAGCGGCGTCGAGGTGCCCGTCGCACGGGCCACCTTGCCGTCGACGCCGTCGAGGATCAGGGCCACCGCGGTCAGGCCGACGAAGAGGGTGACCGGCGGCGAGTCCTGGAAGGAGTCGGCGACCAGGGCCGTCACTCCACCGACCAGGGTGGCCCGGCCGAGCGTCACCCGGTTGGCCGGACCGAAGGACCGCGGCCGGGTGCGGTGCAGCGCCCTGGAGAGCACGGCCCAGGTGGCGACGGCGAAGGCGAGGCCGGTCAGCCAGCCCGCCGGCCCCATGCCGATCGCCGTGCCGAGCAGAGCCAGCAACAGGATCTGAACGCCCGCTCCGACAGCGGTCTCCTGCTGGACCAGCCTTGCTTCGTAAGTGTTGTTCAGGGCCACCGCAGATTCCTCCGGCCAGATGACAGAGTCGATCAAGGCCGCGTACTGTGCGCGGCCTGTGCACACCTCGGTTACGTGACGAGGTACGTGCCCGAGTTGCCGATCGTTCAGGAGGTTCTCGATGAAGGCCGCCGCACGCGCGTTCTGGCTCCGCTCTCCGGGTGAGGGCGAGGTGCGGGAGGTGACCCTTGCGGCCCCCGGCGAGGACGAGGTGCTGGTCCGCTCGCTGTACTCGGGAGTCAGCAGAGGCACGGAGACCCTCGTGTTCCGCGGCCAGGTGCCCGAGAGCCAGCACGCTGCCATGCGGGCACCGTTCCAGGAGGGCGACTTCCCGGGACCGGTGAAGTACGGCTACCTCAGCGTCGGAGTGGTGGAGGAGGGCCCGGCCGCGCTGAAGGGCAGGACCGTCTTCTGCCTCCACCCGCATCAGACGCGGTACGTGGTCCCCGCGAGCGCGGTGACGGTCGTACCGGACGACGTGCCCGCCCGCCGGGCCGTCCTCGCCGGCACGGTCGAGACCGCCGTGAACGCCCTGTGGGACGCGGCCCCCCTGATCGGCGACCGGATCGCGGTGGTCGGCGGCGGCATGGTCGGCAGCTCGGTCGCCGCCCTCCTCGCCCGCTTCCCCGGCGTCCGCGTCCAGCTGGTCGACTCCGATCCGGCCCGTGCCGCGACCGCCGAGGCCCTCGGCGTCGGCTTCGCGTCCCCCGCGGACGCCCTCGGCGACTGCGACCTCGTCGTCCACGCCAGCGCCACCGAACAGGGCCTCGCCCGCGCGCTGGAACTCCTCGCCGCCGAAGGCACGGTCGTCGAGCTGAGCTGGTACGGCGACCGCCGCGTCAGCCTCCCGCTCGGCGAGGCCTTCCACTCCCGGCGGCTGACCGTCCGCAGCAGCCAGGTCGGCACCGTCTCCCCGGCCCGCGCACATCGCGGTTACGACGGCCGGCTGGCCCTCGCGCTGCAACTGCTCGCCGATCCGAGGCTTGACGCCCTCATCACGGGGGAAAGCGCGTTCGAAGAACTGCCGGAGGTGATGCCCGCGCTGGCCAGTGGGGAAATTCCGGCCCTCTGTCACCTCGTGAGGTACGGCAAGAGCGCCTGACCTGAGAAAAGAGTGAGATCCGGCTGAACACGGGGAAGCGGAGAGCCGTACTACACGGCATCCCCCGGCAGGGATCAGCCGGGGGACCAGACGCGCCGCACCTGGAGGGTCGTCCGTTGTTCAGCATCACCGTCCGCGATCACATCATGATCGCCCACAGCTTCCGCGGCGAGGTCTTCGGCCCCGCGCAGCGACTGCACGGCGCGACGTTCCTGGTGGACGCCACGTTCCGGCGCGAACAGCTGGACGACGACAACATCGTCGTCGACATCGGACTGGCCACCCAGGAACTCGGTGCCGTCGTCAGCGAGCTGAACTACAGAAACCTCGACAACGAACCCGACTTCGCGGGGATCAACACCTCCACGGAGTTCCTGGCGAAGGTCATCGCGGACCGGCTCGCCGAGCGCATCGAGAAGGGCGCCCTCGGCGAGGGGGCCAAGGGCCTCGCGGGCCTGACCGTCACCCTGCACGAGTCGCATGTCGCCTGGGCGAGTTACGAGCGTGCCCTGTGACCGACCTGACCACCGGGCGGGCGGCCACGCTGGACTACGTCCCCGTGCAGCACTCCGCCCTCAAGAAGGCCGAGATCATCCCGATGTCCCTGCGCTCCGTGCACTTCGTGATGCCGGGCGGCGTGGACGACCCCACCGCGCCGAGCGGCGGCAACGCCTACGACCGGCGGGTCTGCCTGGACCTGCCCGGCTTCGGCTGGCAGGTCGAGCGGCACGCGGTGGCCGGCAGCTGGCCCCGCCCGGGAGCCGCGGCCCGCACCGAACTGGCCCAGACCCTGCGGGACCTGCCCGACGGCACCGTCGTCCTCATCGACGGCCTGGTCGCCTGCGGGGTCCCGGAGATCGTCGTCCCGGAGGCGGAGCGGCTGAGCATCGCCGTCCTCGTCCACCTGCCGCTCGGCGACGAGACCGGCCTCGAACCCGGCCTCGCCCTCGAACTCGACGCCAAGGAGCGCGCGGTGCTGCGGGCCGTGCCCGCCGTCATCGCGACCAGCGACTGGGCCGTACGGCGACTCGTCTCGCACCACGGCCTCGCGCCCGAGCGGGTCCACGTCGCCACCCCCGGTGCCGACATCGCCCCGCTCGCCTCCGGCACCGACGGGCTCTCCCGGCTGCTGTGCGTGGCCGCGGTGACCCCCCGCAAGGGCCAGCACCGGCTGATCGAGGCCCTGGCCGGCGCCCAGGACCTGCCGTGGAGCTGCGTGTGCGTCGGCGGGATCACCCAGGATCCCGAGTACGTCGCGCACCTGCGGATGCTCATCAAGAAGTACGGCCTCCAGGACCGCCTGCACCTCGCGGGACCGAAGGCCGGCGCCGAGCTCGACGCCAGCTACGCGGCCGCCGACCTGATGGTCCTCACCTCCTACGCCGAGACCTACGGCATGGCGGTCACCGAGGCCCTCGCGCGCGGCATCCCGGTGCTGGCCACCGACGTCGGCGGAGTCGCCGAGGCGGTCGGTCGCGCCCCCGACGGCGGCGTGCCCGGCATCCTCGTCCCGCCGGAGGACCCCGCCGCCCTCGCCGCCGAACTGCGCGGCTGGTTCGGCGAGGCGGACGTACGACGCAGGCTCAAGGCGGCTGCCCGGGGCCGGCGGGCCGCCCTGGACGGCTGGGCGACCACGGCCCGCAGCCTGGCCGGAGTTCTCGGCCGACTGCCGAGCGAACCCAGGAGGGCGGCATGAGGAAGACGGCGACCAAGCAGAGCGGCAAGATCCCGGCCCAGCCGGGGCCCCGAGAGGTGACGTCCGTGAAGTCCGCTGTCCCTGCCGACGCAGAATCGGTCATTCCCGGTGCCGGGCCCAGCGCCCGCCCCGGTGAGCGGCCCACCGTACGGCTTCGGGACGCCGGTCCCGACGACGCCCCCCGCTACGCGCCCGAGTGGCTGGAGCTGCGGGAAGGACCCGACGCGGCCGCGCGGGCCGGCGACCTGATCGACCCGCTGCGGATCCGGCTGGCCAACCTGCCCGGCAAGGCCGGTCTCGTCATCCACGACCTCGGCTGCGGCACCGGCTCGATGGGCCGCTGGCTCGCGCCCCGCCTGGACGGCCCCCAGCACTGGATCCTGCACGACCGCGACCCCTACCTCCTGCACTTCGCGGCGGTCGCCTCCCCGCGCTCCGCCGCCGACGGCAGCCGGGTCACCGTCGAGACCCGCCGCGGCGACGTCGGCCTGCTCACCCCGGACGCCCTCGCCGGCGCCTCCCTGGTGACCGCCTCCGCGCTGCTGGACGTCCTCACCCGCGAGGAGATCGACACCCTCGCCGCGGCCTGCACCGGCGCCGGCTGCCCGGCGCTGCTCACGCTCTCCGTGGCCGGCCGGGTCGAACTCACCCCGTCCCACCCGCTGGACCAGGAGATCGCCGACGCGTTCAACGCCCACCAGCGGCGCGGCGGACTGCTCGGCCCGGACGCCATCACCGTCGCCTGCGAGGCGTTCTCCGAACGGGGCGCCACGGTACGGCTGCACCCCAGCGCCTGGCGCCTCGGCCCCGCCGACTCCGCGCTCACCGTGCAGTGGCTGCGGGGCTGGGTCGGCGCGGCGGTCGAGGAGCGGCCCGAGCTGAAGGAGCGCGCCGAGCGCTACCTCCAGGAGCGTCTCGAGGCCTGCCGCGCGGGCGAGTTGAAGGTCGTCGTCCACCACAGCGACCTGCTGGCGCTGTCCCGGCCGACGGGCGGAGCGTCATGAGCGTGGAGACGGTGCGGCCGGCCGGCGAGCGGCACGCGACGAAGGCCGAGCGGCCGAGCCTGCCGGTGCGGAGCACCGACCGCGCCGGGGCGGGTGCCCAGGACTGCGGCACGGTCTCCCACCGCGCCCTCACGCTGCGCACCGAGGTGCTCCAGACGGGCAACGACGTGCTCGCGGCCCGCGCCGACGCCCTGGTGGCCCGCGCCGAACTGCTCGAAGCGGCCGGAGTGTCCGCGGCGGACCTGCGTGCCGCCGCAGCGGTCTCCGGTGACCGCATCGGGGTGATCGTGACCCAGGCGCGGCCCCGCCCCGCCGGTACCCAGCGGTGGCGCACCGCCCTGCGTTCCGCCCTCGACTCCCGCGCTCTGCGCACCCACTTCGGCACGGTCGCCGGTGTCACCATCCTCGCCGTCCTGCTGTGGCGTCTGGGCACCGGCGTCTTCCTGGACGGACTGCGCCGCATCGACACCGTCGCCCTGCTCGCGGCGCTCGCGATCGGCGTCCTGACCACCGTGTTCAGCGCCTGGCGCTGGCAGTTGGTGGCCCGCGGGCTGCGCATCAGGCTGCCGCTCGGCCCCGCCGTCGCCGACTACTACCGCGCCCTGTTCCTGAACGCGGCCCTGCCCGGCGGTGTCCTCGGCGACGTGCACCGCGCGGTGCGGCACGGACAGAGCGCCGGGGACATGGGCCGCGGAGTGCGCGCGGTCGTCCTCGAACGGGCCGCCGGACAGATCGCGTTGGCCCTCGTCGGCGGCGCGGTCCTGCTCACGATGCCGTCCCCGGTGCTGGACGACGCCCGCCACCTCGCCCCTGCCGCCGGCCTCGCCGCCCTCGGCGCCCTCGCCGTCGTCATGGCCCTGCGCATGAACCGGGCCCCCTCCTCGCGCCGGGGCCGGGCGCTGCGCGCGACCCTCGCCGAGGCGCGCGAGGCCCTGCTGTCCCGCCGCAACTGGCCCGGCGTCACGCTCTCCTCGGCCGCCGTCCTCGCCGGTCACCTCGGCATGTTCGTGCTCGCCGCCCGCATCGCGGGCTCCGGCGCCTCCGTCGCCGTACTGCTGCCGCTGGCCGTGCTCGCCCTGCTCGCCATGGGACTGCCGCTCAACATCGGCGGGTTCGGCCCCCGGGAGGGCGTCACCGCCTGGGCGTTCGCCGCGACGGGCCTCGGCGCCGAGGCCGGCCTCGCGACCGCGATCGTCTACGGCGTCCTCAGCTTCGTGGCGAGCCTGCCGGGCGCGGCCGTCCTGGTCGCCCGCTGGTACCAGGGACTGCGGCGCCCGGCGCGGTCCTACGCGGAGTCGGACTCGGCGTCGGATTCGGTTTCGGTGCCGGATTCGGTCCCGGTGCCGGATTCGGTCAGCATCGAGAAATACGGTCCGAAGGAAGCCGCGAGGCTCTCCAGCAACGCTTTCCCTTTTTCCGCAGAGCCCAGCGAAGGGCGCCCGATGACACCGGAATCGGTGTAACCGGACATACCGAGGGTGAGGAGATGACGACGGTCGTCTGCGACGAAATCGGAGGTCTCGTAACCGGGGCGGAGAGATTCCGGGTGCGCGTGCAGAAGAATGGAGGTCTCGATTTCTCCCGCGTGCATGTCGGTGAGCAGCGAGGTGACCACTCCCGCATCCAGCCGGGCCGCCTCCCAGTCCTCCGCGGCCGGGAACAGCGCCGTCCGCTCCCCGCGGGCGGACGCCTCCTGGACGACGTTGCCCAGCACGTAGTTGCCGCCGTGTCCGTTGACCACGACCAGGGCCTCGACGCCCGAGCGGCGCAGCGAGTCCGCGATGTCCCGTACCACCGCGTGAAGGGTGACGGAGGAGATGCTGACGGTGCCCGGCCAGGCCGCGTGCTCGTGCGAGCAGGAGATCGTCACCGGGGGGAGGAGGTGCACCGGGTACGCCGCGGCGATCTCTCGCGCGACGGCACAGGCGACGAGCGTGTCGGTCGCCAGCGGAAGATACGCACCGTGCTGTTCGAAGCTTCCCACCGGAAGGACCGCGACCTGTGTTGAGACGCCCGCCCCCCGCGTCCGTACGTCTTCCGTAGTGTCCGTCGGCAACAGACCGTACGCCGCCGACCGTATTTCCGAACCACTCATCTTTTCTCGGCCTTTCGTCTCTGCTTAGGAACCAGATCATGACAGACAAAGTTGGCGTACTCGGCAAGAAGGCACCACAGCGTACGGGTGTGGAGCGCGTGGTGAATGCCCCGTTGCCCACCGTGTACGGGAAATTCCAGGCGGTCGGCTACCTCGATCACGACCGCGGTGACGAACAAGTCGCCCTGGTGCACGGTGACATCGGCTCGGACGACGTGCTCGTCCGGCTGCATTCCGAGTGCCTGACCGGTGACGCGTTCGGCTCCCAGCACTGCGAGTGCGGCGACCAGCTCGACGCCGCGCTCAGGGCCGTGGTCAAGGCGGGCAGCGGCATCGTCGTCTACCTGCGCGGCCACGAGGGCCGGGGGATAGGCCTGCTCGCCAAGCTGCGCGCCATGGCGCTCCAGGCGGAGGGCCTGGACACCGTCGAGGCCAACCTCGCGCTCGGCCTGCCCGTGGACTCCCGGGACTACGGCGTCGCCGCCGGGATCTTCCACGACCTGGGCGTGAACTCGGTGCGGCTGATGTCCAACAACCCGCGCAAGCGCGAGGCCCTCCAGCGGCACGGCATCAAGGTCACCGAGACGGTCCCGCTGCTGATCACCCCGTGCGAGAGCAACATCACCTATCTGCGCACCAAGCGGGAGCGGCTGGACCACGTCCTGCCCCATCTGGACGCGGTGGCCCACCTGTCCTGACCGCCGGACGGATTCCGGCACGGGAAATCCGGACAGGAAGAGGGAATGACCGACGACGTCCTCTTCCTCTCCGGAGAGCAGGTCACCCGCCTGCTCGACGTGGATGCGGCCATCGCCTCGCAGCGCGCGGCCTTCACCGCGCTCGGCTCCGGGACGGCCGACCTGCCGGCGAAGATCATGCATCCGAGCCGCTTCGACGACAGCGTGGTCTTCGCCTACGTCTCCCGGCTCTCCGCCGACTCCGGGGCCGTCGCGAAGTTCGGCAGCGTCAATCCGGGCAACGCGGCGGCCGGGCTGCCCACGATCCACGCCGTGGTGACGGTCCTCGACCCGGAGACCGGCCGCCTCGCCGCCGTCATGGACGGCACCGCGGTGACCACCCTGCGCACGGCCGCCGCGAGCGCCGTCGCCGTCGACGCCCTGGCCGGCCCGGACAGCACCGACCTGGCCGTCCTGGGCTCCGGCACCCAGGCCCTGGCCCACGTACGGGCGATCTCCCGGGTACGGGACCTGAAGTCCGTACGGCTGTGGAGCCCGACCCCGCACCACCGCACCCGCGCCGCCCGCACGCTCACGGACCTCGGCTTCCCCGTCGAGGCGGTCGGCAGCGCCGAGGAGGCCGTGAGCGGGGCCTCACTGGTCGCCGCCTGCACACTGAGCAGCACACCGGTCGTGCACGGGGCATGGCTCGCGCCCGGCTGCACGGTGGTGAGCGTGGGCTCCTTCGAACCCACCCGCCGGGAGGCCGACGCGGAGGTCCTGCGGCGAGCGGTGCGATCGGGGGCCGTCGTCGTCGACGACCCGGTGACCGCGGCGGAGCACGCCGGACCGGTCGTGGCCGCGCTCGAAGCGGGGGAGCCGATCCGTCTCGTGGCGCTCGGAGACGTCCTGACGGGACGTGCCACGGCACGAACGGGGCCTGGCGACATTGTGTACTACAACAGCGTCGGCCTCGGCATCCAGGACGCGGCCGCCGCCTGGGCCGTGGTGCGGGCCGCCCGGGAGGAGCACGCATGAGCGTGGTCGTCGTCGGCGGCGGGGTCATGGGCACGAGCATCGCCCGCCACCTGGCCCTGGCCGGCGTACCGGACGTGGTCCTGATCGAGCGGGACGAACTCGCCTCCGGCTCCACCTCGAAGGCGGCGGGCGGGGTGCGGGCGCAGTTCTCCGACGAGCTCAACATCCGGCTCGGGGCCCGCAGCCTGGAAGCGTTCGCCCGGTTCGAGCAGGACACCGGGCAGGACATCGGACTGCACCGGGTCGGCTACCTCTTCCTGCTGTCGACGCCGGAGGAGGTCGCGTCCTTCGAGGCGAGCGTCGAGCTCCAGAACTCCCTCGGCGTCCCCAGCCGCATGATCGACCCGGCCGAGGCACAGCGGCTCTCCCCGCTCATCACCACGGACGGACTGCTCGCCGCCGCCTTCTCACCCGAGGACGGCCACTGCACCCCCGAGTCGGTGGTGCACGGCTACGCGGCCGACGCCAGCCGCCACGGCGCGACGATCCTGCGGCACACCGAGGTCACCGGCATCGAACGGCACGGCGACGCCATCACCGCCGTGGTCACCACGAAGGGCCGGATCGCCACCGACACGGTGATCTGCGCGGCCGGCGCCTGGTCGCGGGCGATCGGCGCGATGGTCGGTGTCGACCTGCCGGTGCAGCCGCTGCGCCGGCAGATCGCGGTCACCGAACCGGTCGAGGGGCTGCCGCCCGACCTGCCCATGACCATCGACTTCACCAGCAGCCTCTACTTCCACGGCGAGGGCCCCGGCCTCCTCCTCGGCATGTCCGACCCCGACGAGCGACCCGGTTTCGACACCGCCACCCACGACCGCTGGATCCCCCGTCTGGCCGAGGCGATGGCCCACCGCGCCCCCGCCCTCCTCGACCTGCGCCGCACCGGCGGCTGGGCCGGCCTCTACGAGCTCACCCCCGACCACAACGCCCTGATCGGCGAGGCGACTTCGGTCTCCCGCTTCCTGTACGCGACCGGCTTCTCCGGCCACGGCTTCCTCCAGGGACCGGCCGTCGGCGAGGTCGTCCGCGACCTGTACCTGGGCCGCGTACCCTTCGTGGACATCAGCCCGCTCAGCGCCGGCCGGTTCGCGGCCGACGCCCCGCGCCCGGAGGCCAACCGCGTATGACCGAGCTCCATCTGTGGCTGCGCCACGAGGTCCGTTCCACCGAGCGACGCACGCCCCTCGTGCCGTCCGACGCCCGGCGCCTGGTCGACGCCGGGGTGACGCTGACCGTCGAGGAGTCCCCGCAGCGGATCTTCCCGATCGAGCAGTACGAGGCGGTCGGCTGCGCGGTCGCCCCGGCGGGCTCCTGGGCGACCGGGGCGCCGCCGGACGCGGTGGTCGTGGGTCTCAAGGAACTCCCGGACGAGCCGGGCGCCCTGATCCACCGTCACCTCTTCTTCGGGCACGCCTACAAGCGGCAGCCCGGCGCCGCGGAACTGCTGCGCCGGTTCGCCGCCGGGGGAGGGGCGCTCCTCGACCTGGAGTACCTGGTCGACGACCAGGGCCGCAGGCTCGCCGCCTTCGGGTACTGGGCCGGCTATCTGGGCGCCGCCCTGGCCGTGCTCCAGCACCGCGGCAGGCTGGTCGCGCCGCTCGTCCCCACCTCGCAGGAGGAACTGGAGGAGGTGCTGCGGCCGGTCGCCGGGGACGAGGAGTTCACGGCGCTGGTGGTCGGGGCCCTCGGCCGCAGCGGACGGGGAGCGCGGGTCGCGCTGGGGGTCGCCGGGGTGGAGCCGACCTGCTGGGACCTCGACGAGACGCGGAACCTGGACCGCCCCGCCCTGCTCGCCCACGACGTGCTGGTCAACTGCGTCCTCGCCACCAGCCCCGTCCCGCCCTTCGTCCGCGAGGAGGACCTGGACGTCCCCTCCCGCCGGCTGCGCACCCTCTCCGACGTCACCTGCGACGTCGGCTCACCGCTGAACGTCCTGCCGGTCTACGACCGCGTCACCGAGTGGGACGACCCGGTCCGCCGGCTGCACAAGGAGCCCCCGCTCGACCTCATCGCCATCGACAACCTGCCGTCCCTGCTCCCGGAGGAGTCCAGCACCGACTTCTCCGCCGCGCTGCTGCCCCTGCTGCTGGAGTTCGGGACCGGTGGGCCGTGGGGGCGCTGTCTGGAGCGGTTCCATCAGGCGTGCCGTGAACTCGGCATCACAGAAGGGGGATCCCTCGGTGACTGACCTGGTTCCCGCGACTGGCACCGTGCACTGGATCGGCGCAGGCCTCTCCACCGGCAGCGGACTGACGGAACTGTGCGACACCGCCGACCGCGTGCTGCTGTGGCACCGCACCGAGGAACGGGCCGAAGAGGCCCTCGAAGCACTGCGGCTCAACGGACGGGCCGTGCCGCGCGCCTACACGCTGCCCGCCCTCGCCGCCGAACTGGCCCCCGGGGACGTCGTCGTGTCGATGCTCCCCGCACCCGAGCACCCCGGTGTCCTCGCCGCCTGCGTGCGCGAGGGGGCCCACTTCGCCTGCTCCAGCTATGTCTCCGACGCCTTCCTCGAACAGGTGCCGCAGGCGGAGAAGGCCGGGATCGTCGTCCTCACCGAGGCCGGCCTCGACCCCGGGATCGACCATCTCTTCGCGCACGGCCTCGTCGCCCGGGCCCGCGCGGCGATCGGCGGCACGACACCGGCGTCGTACACCCTGACCTCCTACTGCGGCGGTGTCCCCGCCGTCCCGAACGACTTCCGGTACCGCTTCAGCTGGGCCCCGCTCGGCGTGCTCAACGCCCTGCGCTCGCCCGCCCGTTACGTGGACAACGGCACCCCCACCACCGCCGAACGCCCCTGGGAGGCGACCCGGCGCCATGTCGTGGACGGCGAGACCTTCGAGGTCTACCCCAACCGGGACAGCCTGCCCTTCGTGGAGCAGTACGGCCTCCCGGCCGCCTGGACCCCGCGGACCTTCGTGCGCGGCACCCTGCGGCTGGACGGCTGGCTGCGCGCCTGGGAACCGGTCTTCGAGGAGCTGCGGACCGGCGACGACACCCGGATCGCCGCCCTGGCCAAGGAGTTGGCGGCCCGGTACCCGACGACGGACGCCGACCGTGACCGGGTCGTCCTCGCCGTCTCTCTCGACGTGCGGGCCGAGGACGGCCGCACCTGGTCCGGCGGCTACCTCCTCGACCTGGTCGGCGACGAGGAGGAGAGCGCCATGGCCCGCTGCGTCTCCCGCACGCTCGCCCTGGGCGTCGGCCACATCCTGGACGGCTCCCTCCCGGCGGGCCTGAGCCGGGCCGCCGGGACCGACGCGCGCTCGCAGCAGTGGCTGGGTGAACTCGCCCGGGACGGCGTGCACTTCACGCTGCGGGTGGACCAGCCCGACTAGTCCGTGAGCGCCTCGCTCACCAGCCGCTTGAGGTCCGGGAACAGCTTCAGCGTCTTCGGCCGTACCTGCGTGAAGAACTGCACGGTCAGATCGCGGCCCGGGTCCACCCAGAAGGTCGTGGAGGCGGCCCCGCTCCAGCCGAAGGCGCCGAGGCCCGAAGGGGCCAGGGTGCGGTCGGGGTCGATCACCACGGAGACGCCGAGGCCGAAGCCGAGGCCGTCGTTGCCGGGCTCGTCATGGGCCGGTCTGGTGCCGAAGGCGCGCAGGTCGGCGCCGCCCGGAAGGTGGTTGGAGGTCATCAGGTCGACCGTCTCGGGCGACAGCAGGCGGGTGCCGTCGAGTTCGCCGCGGCGGCGCAGCAGCTCGGCGAAGCGGTGGACGTCGTAGGCGGAGGCCACCATGCCGCCGCTTCCGGACAGCAGGCGGGGACGGCCCCTGAGCGGCAGCCCTGGGACCGGCTCGATCGTGCCGTCGTCCTTCTCGCCGTACAGCTCGGAGAGTCGCTCCGCCTGCCGGTCCGTGACCCAGAAGCCGGCGTCGGGCATCCCGAGGGGCTCGAAGATCCGCTCGGCGCAGAAGGCGTCGAGGGTCTGCCCCGAGGCGATCTCGACGACGTGGCCCAGGACGTTGGAGGCGACCGAGTAGTTCCACTGGGTGCCCGGCTCGAACTGGAGGGGCAGGCTCGCGTAGACGGCGACCGTCTCGGCGAGGGTCGTGCCCGGCAGCACGGAGGACTCCAGGCCCGCCTCGCGGTAGAGCGCGTCGACCGGGTGGGAGTGGTAGAAGGCGAAGGTCAGGCCGGCGGTGTGGGTCATGAGGTGCCGGACCAGTACGGGGCCGTCGGCGGGGCGGGTGGTGAGGGTGTCACCGGAGCCGTCCACGTACACGCGCGGCTCGGCGAACGCCGGGATGTAGTCGGCGACCGGGTCGTCCAGGGACAGCCGTCCCTCCTCCACCAGCAGAAGGGCGGCGACCGCGGTGACCGGTTTGGTCATCGAGTAGATCCGCCACAGGGTGTCGGCCTCGACGGGCAGCCCGGCCGCGAGGTCGCGGTGTCCGTGCGCGGTGAGGTGGGCGACGCGTCCGCCGCGGGAGACGGAGACCAGGAAGCCGGGCATCCGGCCCTCGTCGACGTAGTGGGCGAAATGCTGGTCGAGGCGGTCGAGCGCCTTCATGTCCAGCCCGACCTCACAGGGGTCGACCTCTTGCCGCAGCCGTGCCATCGTTCTCCTCCGTCGCGTCCGTCGAGGTGCGAACCGTCTTACCCGTCCGGAACCACCTCAGACATCATCGTCGCTCAGGAAATCGCCGCGGGCTGCGGGGCTGCCGGTTTCCGCCCGGGGGAATGCGGGGCCCGGACGGGCCGGTTGACCGGGTATGACTCAGGACGCGACGCAGGACGCACTGCTCCGACTGCTCTCGGAAGGCCACGGCGGGGTGCTGACCACCCTCAAGCGCGACGGCCGGCCCCAGCTCTCGAACGTCACCCACGCCTACTACCCGGAGGAGCGGATCATCCGGGTCTCCCTCACGGACGACCGGGCCAAGACCCGCAACCTGCGCCGCGACCCCCGGGCGTCGTACCACGTCACCACCGCGGACCGCTGGGCCTACACGGTCGCCGAGGGCACCGCCGACCTCACCCCGGTGGCGAAGGACCCGCACGACGACACGGTCGAGGAGCTGATCCGCCTGTACCGCGACGTCCAGGGCGAGCATCCGGACTGGGACGACTACCGGGCGGCGATGGTCCGCGACCGGCGACTGGTGCTGCGCCTGCGGGTGGAGCGGGCGTACGGGATCCCGGCCAGGGGCGAGCGGGGCTGAGGCCGGCGGGCCGCGGGGCGACGGCGTCGCCGAGTCCGCGCACCCCGACCGGCCCTGAATCCGGCCGGGGGCTGCGGCGCCGAGAGAGATCCCACGTCGAGTGGGGGACCCGGACGGCTACCGGCTGGTGCCCGCCCACCGGCCGAGGGTGAACTCGCCGCCCTCCCGCCGGACTTCCACGGCGCCCGTACCGCCCAGGTGCGCGGGGACCACCAGTTCCCGTTCGTCCGCCGCCCGGTGCAGGATCCGGGTGCGGCTGGCCGCCGCCTGCCGGGGGTCCGCGCAGGCGCGGCTGTTGCAGTCGGGGTGCAGGATCTGCACCGGGCTGTGCAGCAGGTCTCCGACGAAGACCGCCCGGTCGCCGCCCGACGCGAGCCGCAGCACGGAGGACCCCGGGGTGTGGCCGGGCGCGGACTCCAGCGTGAGGTGTGCGTCGATGCGGTGCGTGCCGTCCCACACCACGGCCTGACCGGCCCGGTGGACGGGAGCGACGCTGTCCTCGTAGATCAGCCGGTCGACCTCCTGGAGGCCCTTCCCGGAGGCGTTGTCCGGGCCGAAGTGGGCGTCGTCGGCGGCCGGGATCAGGTACTGGGCGTGCGGGAACGTCGGCACCCACGCCCCGTCCGCGTCCCTGGTGTTCCAGCCCACGTGGTCGGCGTGCAGATGGGTGTTGACGACGACGTCGACGTCCTCCGGGCGGACCCCGGCCCGCTCCAGCCGGCCGAGGAAGTCGCCCTGGCGGCGATGGAAGGGGGGCATGCCCGGGCGGTCCCGGTCGTTGCCCACTCCGGTGTCGACCAGCACCGTCCGGCCCGTGCTGCGCAGCACCCAGGTCTGGAGCGCCAGCACCGCCCGGCCGCTGTCCGGCTCCCAGTGGTCGGGGGCCAGCCAGTCCTCGTTGGCCTTCCAGACGTCGGCGGTGACGTCCGGGAACATCTCGTCGGTGGCCATGAACGGCTGGTGCCACTCGACGACCCGGATCACCTCGACCTCGCCCAGCACCATCGACCGCGCACTCTCGTGTTCATTCGTCATGCCTCGACGCTAGAAAGCCCGGACGATCCTCTCAATGCGCTGCGCGCTCAGGAAGATACGTGATCGTCTCATCCCCCAGACGATCGATATCCTGGGCGCATGGATGTCGTCAGCGACGCGATCTCGGTCATGCGCCTGGGCCACCCCCTGTCCCGCCGGGTGCGGACGAGCGGGAGCTGGTGCGCGCGGCTGGAGGCGTACGAAGGTGCCGGCTTCCACGTCGTCCTGAAGGGCGGTTGCTGGCTGCTCCCCGACGGCGGCGACCCGGTGGCGCTCGGCGTGGGCGACGCGGTCCTGCTGCCGCACGGTGCGGGTCATGTGATCGCCGACTCCCCGCTCGACGCGGCGCTCGCGCGGCGGACCGCGGTGCCGTTCGGGCACTGGCGCGAGGAGCCGGCCCCGCGCACCCGGCCCGAGCCGGACGGCGCGGAGCTGCTGTGCGGCAAGTACTGGCTGGACTGCAGCCGGATCCATCCGCTGATGGCGGAGCTCCCCGAGGTCGTCCACCTCGTCAACCGGGTGGGCGCCCATCCCGAACTCCGCGCCGCCATCGACCTGCTCGCCGGTGAACTGGACGAGCGGCGGCCGGGTTCCTCCCTCGCGCTGCCGAACCTGCTGGACCTGTTGCTCGTCTACATGATCCGGTCCTGGATGGCCGAGACCACCGGCGGCGTCTGGCCCGGCGCCCTGGGCGACCCGGTGACGGCCACCGCCCTGCGCGCGCTGCACGCCGACCCGGCCGCCCCGTGGAGCAACGACCGCCTGGCCGCCGAGGCCGGTGTCTCCCGGCCCACCCTGGCGCGCCGGTTCACCGCCCTGGTCGGCCGCCCGCCGATGTCGTACCTCACCTGGTGGCGCCTGATCCTCGCCGCCACCCTGCTCCGTGACACCCCGGACACCCTGGCCACCGTCGCGGGCCGGGTCGGCTACGGCAGCCCGTACGCCCTCTCGCACGCCTTCGAGCGGGAGTTCGGCACCACGCCGGGGCGGTACCGGGCGCAGGCCGCGGAGCGGTCGGAGGCCGCGACGAGCGGTATCGGGCGCGGGTTCTGAGGTCGGGCGCGGGTTTTGAGGTCGCCGCGGCTTCTGAGGCCGGACACGGTTTCTGAGGCGGCCGGCCGCCTCGAGCCCCTCCCGTGAGCCCCCTTCCATGAGCCCCTCCCGTACGCCCGAGTCCCCGGAGCCGCGAGGGCGTCCGGGGACTCGGGGGACGGCGGCCGGTGGGCCGGGGCAGGGTCAGGCCGTCACCGTCTCCTTGCGGGCGGCCTCCGCGCGGGGGCGTGCGCCCAGGTCCTCCGTGGCGACCTTGTGGGTCTCGCGGGCCGTCAGCGCGGCGATCACCGGCGGGACACACAGGGCCGCCGTGAACAGGGCCACCGAAGACCAGTCCGTACCGTCGGGCCCCGCGATCCGCGCCGCGAAGGTCACCGCGAAGCCGGCCACGGCGAAACCGATCTGCGTGCCGATCGCCATGCCGGACAAGCGGACCCGGGTGGAGAACATCTCGCCGTAGAAGGACGGCCACACCCCGTTCGCCGCGCTGTAGACGACGCCGAAGGCGACGATGCCGAGCAGCAGCGTCAGCGGGTAGTTGCCCGTGGAGATCGCCCACAGGTACAGGAACATCGTCACCGCGCTGCCCACCGCGCCGATCAGGAACACCGGTCGCCGGCCGACGCGGTCCGACAGGGTGGCCCACAGCGGGATCGCGCCGAGCGCCACGAGGTTGGCGAGCGCGCCCACCCACAGCATCGAGGAACGGCTCATCCCGACCGCGTCGCTCGTCGCGTACGCCAGCGCCCACACCGTGAAGATCGTGGAGACCGAGGCGATGACCGCGCCGCCGATCACCCGCAGCACGTCCGCCCAGTGCTCCCGCAGCAGCACCGCCAGCGGCAGCTTCACGACCCCCGCGGAGGCGGCCTGCCGCTCGAACGCCGGTGTCTCGTCCAGCTTGCGGCGGATCACGAAGCCGACCACGGCGACCGCGACGCTCAGCCAGAACGGCACCCGCCAGCCCCAGGACAGCAGTTGGTCCTCGGGCAGCGAGGCGACCGGCAGGAAGACAAGCGTGGCGAGCAGCTGCCCGCCCTGGGTGCCGCTGAGCGTGAAGCTGGTGAAGAAGCCCCGCCGGTGCGGGGGCGCGTGCTCCAGGCTCATGGAGTTGGCGCTGGCCTGTTCGCCGGCCGCGGAGATGCCCTGGAGGACCCGGCACAGCACCAGCAGGACCGGGGCGAGGGTGCCCACCTGGTGACGGGTGGGCAGACAGCCGATGAGGAAGGTCGACAGGCCCATCAGGATCAGCGTGAAGACCATGATCCTCTTACGGCCCACCCGGTCGCCGAAGTGCCCCATGAAGAGCGCCCCGACCGGCCGGGCCGCGTAGGCGACACCGAAGGTGGCCAGCGACAGCAGGGTCGCGGTGGCCGGGTCGGACTCGTCGAAGAACACCTTCGGGAAGATCAGGGCTGCGGCGCTGCCGTAGATGAAGAAGTCGTAGTACTCCAGGGCGCTGCCGATCCAGGCGGCGGTGGCGGCCTTTTTCGGTTGCCCGACGGCTTCGGCGGGGACGGACACGGCGGTGCTCCTTCGGGGGCTCCGGGAGCTACCCAGCTAATTAACCCACTGGGTAGTTAGTAGCGGTTGCCGAGGATGGTGCGCCCGCCTTTCCCGCCTGTCAAGGGTTCGCGGCGGAGTTCGCGGCGGGGGAGTCAGTCCCCGGCGCGGTCCGCGGTCAGGTACGCGATCACCATGTCCCCGAGCATCGCCCGGTAGTGCTCGCGCTGTTCCGGGGCGACCAGGTCGCGGCCGAACAGCGCCCCGAAGGTGTGCCGGTTGGCCACCCGGAAGAAGCAGAACGAGCTGATCATCGCGTGCAGGTCGACCGCGTCCACGTCGGCCGTGAACAGGCCGGACTCCTGCCCCGAGGCCAGGATGCGGCGGATCACGTCGAGCGCGGGCGAGCCGATCCTGCCGAGCTTTGCGGAGGCGGCGATGTGCTCGGCCCCGTGGATGTTCTCGATGCTGACCAGGCGGATGAAGTCGGGGTGCTGCTCGTGGTGGTCGAAGGTCACCTCGGCCAGGCGCCGGATCGCCGCGACCGGGTCCAGGTGCTCGACGTCCAGCTCCTGCTCGGCCTCGCGGATCACGGTGTACGCCCGCTCCAGGACGGCCGTGAACAGCTGTTCCTTGCCGCCGAAGTAGTAGTAGATCATCCGCTTGGTGGTGCGGGTGCGGGCGGCGATCTCGTCGACCCGGGCGCCGTCGTAGCCGGCCCGCGCGAACTCCTGGGTGGCCACGTCCAGGATCTCGGTCCTGGTGCGGGCCGCGTCGCGGATCCGCCCGTTGGGTCGTGCCGGTTCGTCGACGCTGGTCATCGGGTTCCTTCGGGAGTACGGCCGGTGCCGCAGATTCTAGAAGGCGCGGCCGGGCCCTTCCCCGGCGGCGGTCCGGCTGATATAGCTAACGTACTGGTTCGTACATTAGTGATCCTTCATCGACCGGCTCAGGAGGTCCGCGTGGCCAAGGACTCGTTTCTCGTCGGACTGATCGGCGCGGGCATCGGGCCCTCGCTGAGCCCGGCGCTGCACGAGCGGGAGGCGGACCGGCAGGGCCTGCGCTATCTGTACCGGCGCATCGACATCGACGTCCTCGGGGTGCGTCCCGAGGCGGTCGGCGACCTGCTGCGGGCCGCTCGTGACCTGGGCTTCGACGGCCTGAACATCACGCACCCCTGCAAGCAGCTGGTCCTCGGACACCTGGACGCGCTCGCCCCGCAGGCCGAGGCGCTCGGCGCGGTCAACACCGTGGTCTTCGAGAACGGCCGCGCGACCGGCCACAACACCGATGTCACCGGCTTCGCCGCGTCCTTCGCGCGCGGGCTGCCCGACGTCCCCCTGGAACGGGTCGTGCAGCTGGGCGCGGGCGGCGCGGGTGCGGCCGTCGCGCACGCCACGCTCACCCTGGGGGCCGAGCGGGTCACGGTCGTGGACGCGCTCGCCGACCGGGCCGCCGCTCTCGCGGCCGCGCTGAACCGGCACTTCGGCGAGGGGCGGGCGGCCGCGGCCGGACCGGACCGGCTGCCCGGGCTGCTCGCCGAGGCCGACGGCGTCGTGCACGCCACCCCCACCGGCATGGCCGCCCACCCCGGCCTGCCCTTCCCGGCCGAGCTGCTCCGCCCCGAGCTCTGGGTCGCCGAGGTGGTCTACCGCCCGCTGGAGACCGAACTGCTGTGCACCGCCCGCGCGTTGGGCTGCGCCACCCTCGACGGCGGCGGCATGGCGGTCTTCCAGGCGGCGGACGCCTTCCGGCTGTTCACGGGCCGGGAGCCGGACGCGGCGCGGATGCTGGCGGACATCGCGGAGCTGGCGGACGTGGTCGGGGCGCCCGGGTAGACCTGTCCCTCAGACCCGGGCGGTACCCGCAAGTCCCCCCGGATCACTGCCGGTTGATGGTCCGCGTGACGCCCGCGAAGACCGTCGTCGCCAGGATCCAGCCCGCGATGACCAGGGCGTACGACAGCGACTGGTACCACCCGCGTGGCGCGAAGGCGCTCTCCTGGCCGAAGGAGATCACCGGCAGCAGCAGGTCGAGGGTGTAGAACAGCGCGTTGAAGCGCGGGGCCTCGTCGGCCTTGAGGGGCGGCGGATGGTGCAGGCCGTAGGCGAGGGTGCCGACGGCGAGCAGGGAGATCAGCCAGACGCAGGCGCGCAGCGGGTGGAAGCCGTAGCCGACGGCCGCGTCCTGGACGTGCCCCCACAGCCGTCCGTACCAGGGGAGCGTGGCGCGGCGCCGGCGCTGCTTGGCGAGCTGGACCTGCCGGGCCGCGTAGTCGTCCCCGATCCTGCGGTACGCGGCCGTCAACTGCTCGTAGGCCTGCGGGACATAGCCCTCCCGGTCCCGCTCCAGCATCGGCAGCCGGCGGGCGGGCGGTTCCTGCGGGGTGAGCGAGGTGTAGACGAGCCCGTTGAACTGCACCTCGTCCGGCACCGACTCCGGCTCCAGGAACAGCTCGTCGATCTGGGCGCGGCGCAGGGTGAGGCTGCCCTCCATGGCCGGGCCCTTGCGGATCCACAGCTCCCCGATGGTGCTGCTGCTCGCCCGCAGTGCCGCGTCGCCGGGGTTCGACAGATGGGCGTACGACAGGTCGAGGCGGCCCGCGACCCGGGCGCCGCGCAGCCCGATCCAGCCGAAGGTCTGCACGCGCCGCAGGTGGAGGTCGCCCTCCACGCCGAGGGTCTGGGCGTCGAGCACGAGGTCGCCGGGGTGACTGAGCCGGGCGTCGTTGAGGTTGACGGAACCGGCCACGGAAGCGCCGTTGAGCCGCACCTCGCCGTGGGCCCGCAGTCCCGGTGCCCACAGGTCGTCGCCGATGCTCATGTGGTTGAGCTGGAGCGCGGGTTCCCCGGCGCCGTCCGCGACGATCTCGGCACGGTCCATGAACAGCGCCCCGGCGATCTGCGCCCCGCCGAGCCGCACCGGGCCGTTCACCCGGCAGTCCGTCAGCCGCAGCACCGCCTCGATGTGCATGGTGGCGGCGGTGAGGCCGGGCAGCACGGAGTTGCTGAGGTTCAACTGGCGCAGCCGGCAGCCGTACAGCAGCGGTACGTCCTCGAAGTGGCAATGACTGAGGCGCACGGCGTGGTCGACGGTCCCGTACTGGAGCGAGAGCACACCGGTGATCCGGGCACCCGCCAGCTTCAGGGCGGGTATCTCACCGTCCTCCACGGGGCCGTTGAGCATCAGCGCCCGCAACACGGAGGCCCGCACGGTGCGTTCGGCACCCCACTCGGCACCGTCCGCCACGTCCTCGTCGGCCCCCGCCCGGAAGTCCACGGCCTCACCCCGGGAAAAGGCACGCCACACCCGCAGTTCGGCCGGGGTCAGGTTGTTGATCTCCATCAGCGGTGACTCTCCACCGCACCCGTCGCGGTGTCAACAGGCACTGGGGACGACGGC
>NZ_JBHUXV010000031.1:0-94571 GCF_042669125.1 Streptomyces sp. NPDC057253
CCGCCGAAGCGCCCTCCGCGCCGACCGCTGCCCCGGAAGCGCCCCCGGCGCCACCCGCACCCGCGGAAGCACCCGCGCTCGCCGCAGCCGCAGCCGCCTCGTCCCCGCGGATCAGCGCCGCCGCGCCCGCCGCGTCCCCCACCGACCGCAGCGCGTCCGTGAACTCGGTGTTCATCAGTTGCCGGGCCAGGGACGACAGGATCGTCAGGTGGGCGTCGTCGGCGCCCGCGGGGGCCGCGATCAGGAAGATCAGGTCGGCGGGGCCGTCCGGCGCGCCGAAGTCGATACCGGCGGCGCTGCGCCCGAAGGCGAGCGTCGGCTCGGTGACGTGCTCGCTGCGGCAGTGCGGGATGCCGATGCCGCCGTCGAGGCCGGTCGGCATCTGGGCCTCGCGGGCGGCCACGTCGGCGAGGAAGCCCTCCAGGTCGGTCACCCGGCCCAGGGCGACCATGCGCTCGGCGAGGGCACGTGCCGCCGCTTCCTTGGTGTCGGCGGACAGGTCGAGGTCGACCAGGTCCGCGGTGATCATCTCGCTCATCGCGGGCTCCTTCGCACGCGTATCGCCCGGGGAGTGGAGTGGGCGTATGGGGAGGGGACGGGGGTGGAGCGGGGGTTCGGGGGGAGGGGGGCGGAGGCGCGGAGTAACAGCGCGGGGACGGCCGTACCGGAGGGGAGCGGGGCGGTCACCGCGACCGGGCCGCTCATGACACCGGCTCCTGCAGGGGGCGGTCCACCGGGACCTCCGCCGTGACCGTGACCGCCGCGGGGTCCAGGTCGGCCGGGGTCGGCATCACGCTGCCGGGCAGCTGGACGGCGGCGGCGCCGTGGGCGACCGCGGAGGCGAGGGCCCGCCGGCCGCTGCCGCCGGCGATCAGGAAGCCGGCCAGGGACGAGTCGCCGGCGCCGACATTGCTGCGTACGACGTCCACGCGCGCGCTGCCGAACCAGGCGCCCGAGCCGTCCACGAGCAGTTGCCCGTCCGCGCCCAGGCTCGCCAGCACGGCGCGGGCGCCCATCTCGCGCAGCTCCTCGGCGGCCTTGAGGGCGTCGCCCACCGTGGCGAGAGGGCGTGCGACGGCCTCCGCGAGCTCCTCGGCGTTCGGCTTCACCACGTCGGGCCGTTCCCGCAGGGCCTCCTGAAGGGCGCGCCCCGAGGTGTCCAGCGCGATCCGGGCGCCCCCGGCGTGCGCCCGCGCGACCACCTCGGCGTACCAGGAGGGCGCGAGCCCCCGGGGCAGACTGCCGCAGCAGGCGATCCACGAGGCGTCCCGCGACTGCGCGCGAACCGTCTCCAGGAGGAGTTCCTGCTCCTCGACGGAGAGTTCGGGACCCGGTGCGTTGATCTTCGTGAGCACCCCGTCGGACTCGGCGAGCGCGATGTTCGAGCGGGTGGCGCCCGCGACCGGCACCGGAGCGACCTCGATGCCCTGCGCGTCGAGCAGGTCGGCGACGAGCGCGCCCGGCGCACCGCCCAGCGGCAGCACGGCGACCGTGCGCCGGCCCGCGGCGGCGACCGCGCGCGAGACGTTGACGCCCTTGCCACCGGGGTCCATGCGCTCGCCGGTGGCGCGGATGACCTCGCCGCGCTCCAGGGCTGGGACCTCGTAGGTGCGGTCCAGGGACGGGTTGGGGGTGACGGTGAGGATCATGCGCGCACTACTTCCGTGCCGCCGCGCTCGATGGCGGCGGCGTCTTCGGGGCTCAGACCGCTGTCGGTGATCAGCAGGTCCACATCGCCCAGGTCGCCGAAGCGGGCGAAGTGCTCCTGGCCGTGCTTGGCGGAGTCGGCGAGGAGGACCACTCGGCGGGCGGCGGCGATCGCCGCGCGCTTGACCGCGGCCTCGGCGAGGTCGGGGGTGGTCAGGCCGTGGTCGGCGGAGAAGCCGTTGGCCGCCACGAAGAGGACGTCGGCCCGGATCTCGCCGTACGCCCGCAGCGCCCAGGCGTCGACGGCGGCGCGTGTACGGTGCCGTACCCGCCCCCCGACGAGGTGCAGCTGGATGCCGGGGTGGTCCGCGAGGCGGGCCGCGATCGGCAGGCTGTGGGTGACGACGGTGAGCGAGGCCTCCAGCGGGACGGCGGCGGCGAGGCGGGCCACGGTGGTGCCGGCGTCGAGGATCAGGGTGCCCTCGGTCGGCAGTTCCGCGAGGGCCGCCTTGGCGATGTGGTCCTTCTCGTCGGCCGCGGTGGTCTCGCGCTCGGCGAGGTCCGGCTCGAAGTCGAGGCGCCCGGCCGGGATGGCCCCGCCGTGCACCCGGCGCAGCAGGCCCGCGCGGTCGAGGGCCTTCAGGTCGCGGCGGATGGTCTCGGCCGTGACCTGGAACTCCTCGGCCAGCGAGACGACGTCCACCCGCCCGCCGTCCCGCGCGAGCCGGAGGATCTCCTGCTGCCGCTCCGGTGCGTACATGTCCGCTCACCTCCGATCCATGCCCGAACGTGTGGTTTCAGTTCGGAGGCTACGCGCGGATTTCGGGAAAGTAAACAGGTTCGGGCGTCATTCGGGCATGAACGGACTTCCGGTCCTGTCCGAGTACGGCAGAGGCCCGGTACCTGAGCAGGTACCGGGCCTGTTCGCTCGACCGGTCAGGAGACCAGCTCGGGCTCCTTCTCCTCCACCACGGGAAGCTCGCCCGCCCCCTCCACATGTTGGGCCGGCCGCTTCGGCAGCGCGAACATCAGCAGGAAGATGACGACCATCACCGCCGCGACCCACCCGAGCGCGTGCTGGAAGGCGTCCACGAAGGCCGGGCCCACCTGCTCCGGCCGCAGCCGGTCGCCGATCACCCCGAAGAACACGACCGACACCAGTCCGAGCCCGAGCGCGTTGCCCATCTGCTGCACGGTGTTGATGAGCCCGGACGCCGACCCGGCGTGCTCCTTCGGCACCTCCGAGAGCACCGCGTCCGTGAGCGGCGCGACGATCAGGCCCATGCCCACGCCCATCACGACCAGCGGCAGCGCCATCTGCCAGGAGCTGATCGCCATGCCGTACCGCTCGGCCTCCCAGAGGTAGAGCAGCACGCCGAGCGCCATCAGCAGCGCGCCGGCCTGGAGGACCTTGCGCCCGAAGCGGGGCACGAGCTGCTGCACCGAGAGACCGGCGGCCGTGGAGACGGCGAGGGAGAACGGCACCCCAGTCAGCCCCGCCTTCAGCGGGCTCCAGCCGAGGCCGGTCTGCATGTAGAGGGTCCACACCAGGAAGAAGATGCCGAGCCCGACACCGAAGACGGTCTGCACCGCGATCCCGGCCGCGAAGCTCTTGACCCGGAACAGCGACAGCTCGATGAGCGGCGACCCGTCCCGCGCGGCCTTCCGCTTCTCGTACGCCACCAGCGCGGCGAAGACGAGGGGCGCGCCGGCCATCGACACGTACCCCCACAGCGGCCAGTCCAGCTCCTCGCCGCGGGTCAGCGGGTAGAGCAGCATCAGCAGCCCGAGCACGACCATGGCCACACCCACCAGGTCCAGCTTCAGCGCCCGCGGAGCCTTGGACTCGGTGATGAAACGGCTGCCGAGCACCAGGCCCGCGATCCCGACCGGCAGATTGATCAGGAAGATCGGCCGCCATTCGAGCCCGAACAGGTTCCACTCGGTCAGCAGCGCGCCGAGCAGCGGACCGGACACGGCCCCGAGCCCGACGATCGCGCCGAACAGCCCGAACACCTTGCCCCGCTCGTGTGCCGGGAAGGTCGCGTGCACGATCGACAGGACCTGCGGAACCATCATCGCGGCCATGCCGCCTTGGAGGATCCGGGCCGCGACCAGCATCTCCGGGTTCGCCGCGAAGCCGCACAGCGCCGACGCGAGCGTGAAGCCTCCGATGCCGACGAGGAACAGCCGCTTGCGCCCGTGGATGTCACCGAGCCGCCCGCCGGTGATCAGGCCGGCCGCGAAGGCGAGGGCGTAACCGGCGGTGATCCACTGGATCTGGCTGACGGAGGCGCCGGCGTCCTGCCGGATGGACGGGATGGCGATGTTGACGATCGTGACGTCGACGAGGTCCATGAAGGCCGCGGTCATCACGATGGCGAGGGCGAACCAGCGACGCCGGTCGCCCGCGGCGGGCGGTACAGCGGTGGATGTGGTCTCGGTGGAGGTCATGCAGCGAAGCTACGACCCCAATAGGTCAGATCGTGTCCTACTTCTGCGGCATCCTCGAACTCATGACGACGGACACCCCGGCACGGCTCCTGACGCTCCTCTCCCTCCTCCAGACGCCCCGCGAATGGCCCGGCGGCGAGCTCGCCGACCGCCTCCAGGTCTCCCGCCGCACGGTCCGGCGGGACATCGACCGCCTCCGTGAACTCGGTTATCCCGTCCAGGCGACGAAGGGCTCCGAGGGCGGCTACCGGCTGGTCGCCGGCAAGGCGATGCCACCGCTGGTCCTCGACGACGAGGAGGCGGTGGCGATCGCGGTCGGCCTGCGGGCGGGGGCGGGGCACGCGGTCGAGGGGGTGGACGAGGCGTCCGTACGGGCCCTGGCGAAGCTGGAACAGGTCCTGCCCTCCCGGCTGCGGCACCGGGTGTCCACCCTCCAGGCCGCGACGACTCCGCTGACCAGCGGGGACGGGGCGAGCATCCCGACCGGGACGCTGACCGTGATGGCGTCCACGGTGGCCGGTCACGAGCGGCTCCGGTTCGCCTACCGCGCGAAGGACGGGGCGGGGTCGCGCCGCGTGGTGGAGCCGTACCGGCTGGTCTCCACGGGGCGGCGCTGGTACCTCGTCGCCTACGACCTCGACCGCGGCGACTGGCGGACGTTCCGGGTGGACCGGGTGAGCGAGCCGTTCGCCACGGGTGCGCGGTTCGCTCCGCGGGAGTTGCCGACGGGGAGTGCGGCGGAGTATCTGCGGCAGTCGATGTACCGGCGCCAGGAGACGTACGAGCTGGTCGTGACGTTCGAGGCGGATGTGTCGGTGGTGGGGGCGCGGGTGCCGGGGTGGCTGGGGGTGCCGGAGTCCCTGGGCGAGGGCCGGTGCCGGTTGCGGAGCTCGGTCGGGGACGCGGTGGAGTGGATGGCGGTGCGGTTGGCGATGACGGGGGTGGAGTTTCGGGTGGAGGAGCCGGCGGAACTGGTGGCTGCGGTGCGGGAGTTGGGGGGGCGGTTGGTTCGGGCGTCGGGCGCGTGAGGGGGGTGGGGCGGCGGTTGGTGGGCGGGTGCGGGTTGGTGGGGGCTGGTCGCGCAGTTCCCCGCGCCCCTTGGTGGGTGAAGGGCACGTGCGCCACAACGTTCCCTTCCTTTGCGTGTCAGGCGCGGGCGACTGCCAGCAGGGCGAAGGCTGTGATGATCTCGGCGACTCGGACGTAGTGCCAGCGGTTCCAGCGGTTCAGCTGCTGCTTCCAGTCGGCGGGGCGGTTCTCGGGGGTCCAGGTCTTGTTGCGGTTGTTGATCGGGACCAGCAGCAGAATCGACATGACCACGCTGAGCAGCAGCAGCGCGCCGGCGGTGACGACCAGGCCGGAGCCGTCGTGGTGCCGTCCGGCGACGGCCCAGACGGCGACCAGGACGAGCGAGGTGATGTACCAGACGGGCATGACGGCGCCGAGCATCCGGCCGCCGTGGGCGTGGCCGAGCTGGGCGCTGTCCTCGGGCAGGGCGTTGAGGATCGGGCCCAGGACGAAGGCGACGGCGAACTCCACCCCCACCATCAGGCCGACGACCACGGTGGCGATGACCTCCAGCGAGTTGAGCATGATGATCCTCCCGGGATCTAGCATTGCTAGCCGATGAGGCAACGCTAGACCTACTGCCGCTCGATTGTCTAGCGGTGCTAGGATCAGGTCATGTCGGTACAGGAACGCAAGGAACGTGAGCGGGCGGAGCGCGAGCGCCTCATCGTGGCGACCGCCCGCGAGATCGCCGAGCAGCAGGGCTGGGACGCGGTCACCACCCGCCGGCTCGCCGAGCGCATCGAATACAGCCAGCCCGTGCTCTACAGCCACTTCCGCGGCAAGCGCGAGATCATCGGGGCCGTCGCGGTCCAGGGCGCCGCCGAGATCGCCGTGGCGGTGCGGGCCGCGACCTCCGGCGCGGGCAGTGCGCGTGAGCGGGTGGCCGCCCTCGCCCGTGCCTACCTCGACTTCGCCGCCCGCAACCCGGCTGTCTACGACGCCCTGTTCCAGCTCGACGGCGGCCTGGCCTTCGCCCAGGAGGACACCCCGGAAGCCCTGAAGGACGCGTTCGCCGCACTGCTGGAGAGCCTGGGCGAGGTCGCCGGGGACGGCGTCGACCCGGGCCTGTTCACCGAGTTGTTCTGGGCGTCCCTGCACGGCCTGGCCACCCTGACCCGAGCAGGCCGCCTGCCCCCGGCGGACATCGAGCCGAGGGTGGAGCTACTGGTGAACCGACTCGCGGCGCTCTGACCTCGTGGCGGCGGGCCCAGCGCCTTGACCTGGCCCTGGACCCAGCCTCAGGCGTCCCGAGAAAGCCCCCTCACGCACCCCCAAGAAACTCCCCCACCGCCCCCAGATTGCCCACGGCCACCCCCAGCAGCCCCTCCGTCGGTTCCTCGCCCGCCGCCCATGCCTCGACGGCCGTTCGGACGGCTGCGCTGGCCACTGCCGCCAGCAGGCGCACGTCCTCGCGGCCCGTGCGCTGCGTGAGGACTTCCGCCAACCGGCGTTCCGACGAGCGGCAGACCTCCGCCCACACGCGCCGCAGCCCCGGGTCGGAGTCCGCGAGGCGGATCAGGGTGCGGACGAAGGTCCAGGAGGAGACGGAGACCTGGTCCCCCGGTGTCAGCGTCCGCCGCACGCCGTGGGCCAGGGCCTCGGCGACCGACAGCTCAGCCGGGGCGGACAGCACCGCCTGTGCCCACAGCTGCGCCCCGGCCGCGTACAGCGGCGCCACCGCCTCCTCCTTGGTCGCGAAGTAGCGGTAGAAGGTCCGCGGAGCCACCCCGGCCGCGAGCGCGATGTCCTCCGCCCGGGTCTCCCGCAGCCCCTGCCGCACGAACAGCTCCCCCGCGGCCCGGGCGATCTCCATCCGGGTCGCCGCTTTTCGCCGCTCGGTCAGGGAGGCGGCCGCCGGGAATGCGGCCGAGGAATCGGACAACGCGCTGCTCACGATCTGCACGCTATGCCGATGTGACACAATCTGCCATCCGGTGGGCCACCCCGTGGTTCAGGTACGGGGTGACCCACCGACCCCACCGACCCGCGCCCCGCGTCCCGCGCACCGGCAGAAAAAAGAGCCGGACCCCGGCGCCCGGGGGGAGGGGCACCGAAGTCCGGCTCTGGGAGAGTCCCGGCGCCGGGGGGGTGCGACGGGACTTGGTTCAGGCGGGCCTGGAGGCGAGGCCTCCGGACCCGAACTCCTGGACCCTGAAGTCTTGTTCCCAGGGTCCAGGGGGTTGAAGCGACCGAGTACGGCCATGTTTGAGCGCTCTTTCGCCACCCGGCGTACGCGGGCGGCATACCCCGCTCACGCCGCCGCGTCGAACCCGGTGCTGCGCGCCAGCTTCTTCAGCTCCAGCAGCGCGTGCTTCTCGATCTGCCGGATCCGCTCGCGGGTGAGGCCGTGCTCCTTGCCGACCTCGGTCAGTGTGCGCTCCCGGCCGTCCTCGATGCCGTACCGCATCTTGATGATGGAGGCCGTGCGCTGGTCGAGGCGGCCGATCAGGTCGTCCAGCTCCTCGCTGCGCAGCAGCGTCAGCACCGACTGCTCCGGGGACACCGCCGAGGTGTCCTCCAGCAGGTCGCCGAACTGGGTGTCGCCGTCGTCGTCCACCGACATGTTCAGGGAGACCGGGTCACGGGCCCAGTCCAGGACGTCCGTCACCCGCTCGGCGTTGGAACCGAGCTCGGCGGCGATCTCCGCGGGCTCCGGGTCGCGGCCGTGCTCGCGGTTGAACTCGCGCTGCACGCGGCGGATGCGGCCCAGCTCCTCCACGAGGTGGACGGGCAGCCGGATGGTGCGGGACTGGTCGGCGATGGAGCGGGTGATGGCCTGACGGATCCACCAGGTCGCGTACGTGGAGAACTTGAAGCCCTTGCGGTAGTCGAACTTCTCGACCGCGCGCACCAGGCCGGCATTGCCCTCCTGGATCAGGTCGAGCAGGGGCAGTCCGCTGCGGGGGTAGCGGCGGGCCACGGCGACGACCAGGCGGAGGTTGGAGCGGATGAACACGTCCTTGGCGCGCTCCGCCTCCTCCACCAGGGCCTCCAGCTCCTCGCGGGTCGCGTCCGCCTTGGCCTCCTCGAACCCGTCGAGGACCTGTCGGGCGAACACACCCGCCTCGATGATCTGGGACAGCTCGACTTCCTTGGCGGCGTCGAGCAGCGGTGTACGCGCGATCTCGTCGAGGTACATGCCGACCAGGTCGCGGTCGGCGATCTCGCCGCCATGGACGCGAACACTGCGGGCCGCGTCGGTCGACCCGCCGGTGGCGGACGTACGACGGGCGACGGCACGGGTTGCCATGCGTGCTCCCTTGCGATGGTGGGGTCAGCGGGTGGTCCTTGGACGCTGGGTCCCGGCTCCGGTTGCTTTCCGGACTCTCCTCGGGTGCCCTGCATCCGATGGAAACAACGACTGGAAACCGGACAGAATTCCCAACCCGTCCCCCTATTTTTCTGATCTTGCAGTATCCTGCCCGGTCACACGAGGAGGCGTGATGTCTTCGGAAGGTACAGAGGTGCAGGTCAGGCCGGGAGTCGAAGGTGACCTCGTCGCCCTCACCGCCCTCTACAACCACTACGTTCGTGAGACGCCCATCACATTCGACACCGCTGTCCTCACCCCGGAAGAGCGCCGCCCTTGGCTGCTCTCCCACCCTGAAGACGGCCCGTACCGCCTGATGGTTGCCGCCGACACGGACTCGACAGGAAGCTCACAGCGGATCCTCGGCTACGCCACATCCAGCCCCTTCCGCGCCAAGGCCGCGTACGCGACCTCGGTGGAGGTCACGATCTACCTCGCCCCGGACGCGGGCGGCCGCGGCATCGGCACCCTTCTCTACAAGGCTCTGTTCGAGGCCCTCGCGGGGGAGGATCTGCATCGCGCCTATGCGGGTATCGCCCAGCCGAACGAAGCGTCCACGCGGCTGCATGAACGCTTCGGGTTCCGGTACGTCGGCACCTACCGGGAGGTGGGCCGCAAGTTCGGCCGCTACTGGGACGTCGCCTGGTACGAGAAGGACCTGTAGCTCAGCCGAACTGCACCGACCGCTTCGCCATCCCCATCCAGAACCCGTCGATGACGGACTTCTGGGTGTCCAGCTCGCCGCTCACGTCGGCCGCGCCCATGGTGACGAACAGCGGCGCGAAGTGCTCGGTGCGCGGGTGGGCGTAGCGCCCGGCCGGGGCCTTGTGGAGGAAGTCGAGCAGGGAGTCCACGTCCCGCGCCTCCAGCGCCCGCCGGCCCCAGTCGTCGAACTCGGAGGACCAGGTGGGCACGCCGGGCCCGGTGTGGCGCAGGGCGGCGAGGTTGTGGGTGAAGAAGCCGGAGCCGACGATCAGCACGCCCTCCTCGCGCAGCGGGGCGAGCTTGCGGCCGATCTCCATGAGCCTGACCGGGTCGAGGGTCGGCATGGAGATCTGCAGGACGGGGATGTCGGCCTCGGGGAACATCTCGACGAGCGGGACGTACGCGCCGTGGTCCAGGCCGCGGTCCGGGATGTCCTGCACCGGGATGCCGGGGGCGCGCAGCAACTTGCGCACGGACTCGGCGAGTTCGGGGGCGCCGGGGGCGTCGTAGGTCACCCGGTAGTAGTGCTCGGGGAAGCCCCAGAAGTCGTAGACGAGGGGGACACGGGTGACGGCGCCGAGGGCCAGGGGGGCCTCCTCCCAGTGGGCGGAGACCATGAGGATCGCCTTGGGCCGGGGCAGGTCCGCGGACCAGGCGGCGAGCTCACCGGGCCAGATCGGGTCGTCGGCGAGCGGCGGGGCCCCGTGGCTCAGGTACAGGGCGGGCATGCGCTCCAGCGTGTCGGCGGACATGGTGGGGACTCCTCCGGTACTTCCGATGCAACTGATGCTTCAAATTTAAAGCTTCTTCCTGCATGACTGTACGCCTCATTTGTTTAAGCTTCAAGGAGAGAGCTCGTAGAGTGGGATACATGAACACGGCACCCGTCCCCGATGAAGAGCCCCGGTGGCTCGACGACGAAGAACAGCGCATCTGGCGCTCGTACGTGCACGCCACGACCCTCCTCGAGGACCATCTCGACCGCCAGCTCCAGCGGGACGCCGGCATGCCGCACATCTACTACGGGCTGCTCGTCGGCCTCGCCGAGGCCCCGCGCCGGCGGCTGCGGATGACCGAACTGGCCATGAAGGCGAAGATCACCCGCTCCCGGCTCTCGCACGCGATCGCCCGCCTGGAGCGCAACGGCTGGGTGCGCCGGGAGGACTGCACCGACGACAAGCGCGGCCAGTTCGCGGTGCTCACCGACCCGGGCCTGGAGATGCTCAGGGGCGCCGCGCCGGGCCATGTGCGGGCCGTGCGCAACGCCGTCTTCGACCGGCTCACCCCGGAACAGCAGAAGTCCCTCGGCGAGATCATGCAGATCGTCGCCGAGGGACTCCAGCCGAACGAAGCGGGTGCGGATCTGCCCTGGCTCCGCTGAGCCAGGGCAGGTCCTTGGTTGTCGTACGTGCGGAGCGTCCCCATCCCCGTACGTACGACAGATCCGAAGGGGTACGACCGGACGGTCGTCGTCAGTGGGCGACGACCGGGACCGCCAGATCCTCCTCGGCGCCCTCGCCGGAGGCCACCGCGGTGGTGTCCGGACGGCCGGCGTTGACGAGGGTCACGACGATGACCGCGGCCAGCACCAGCATGCCGACGGCGAACCAGATCGCGTTGGTGTAGCCGTGCACCTGGCCCTCCAGCGTCACCAGCTGCTGCTGGGAGTTGGAGGCCGCGGACCCGATGTGGTCCTTGATGTACGCGGTCGTGGCCGACGCGGCGATCGTGTTCAGCAGGGCCGTGCCGATCGCGCCGCCCACCTGCTGCGAGGTGTTGACCATCGCGGAGGCGACACCGGCGTCACGGGGCTCGACGCCCAGGGTGGCCAGGGACATGGCGGGCATGAAGGCCGTACCCATGCCGAGACCGAGCAGCAGCATCGCGGGCAGGATGATCGAGACGTACGACGAGCCGATCTCCAGCTGCGTCATCAGCAGCATGCCGACCGCGGCGACCAGGAAGCCGGGGCCCATCAGCAGCCGGGCCGGCAGCCGGGTCATCAGACGGGTGCCGATCTGGGTCGAGCCGACCATCATGCCGACGATCATCGGCATGAAGGCGAAGCCGGTCTTGATCGGCGAGAAGCCCTTCACGATCTGCAGGTAGTAGGTGAGGAACAGGAAGGTGCCGAACATCGCGATGATCGCGATGCCGAGCGAGAGGTAGATCCCGCCGCGGTTGCGGTCGGTGACCACGCGCAGCGGCAGCAGCGGGGCCTTGACCTTGGCCTCGGTGACGACGAAGGCGATCAGCAGGACGGCCGACGCGACGAACATCGAGACGGTCACGGTGTCGCCCCAGCCGTCGGACTCGGCGCGGGTGAAGCCGTAGACCAGCGCGACCAGGCCCAGGGTGGACAGCAGGACGCCGGGGATGTCGAGCGGGTTGCGGTTGCGGCCGCCCTCGGGCTCACGGATGACGAAGTACGCGCCGAGCGCGGCGACGATCGCGAACGGGATGTTCACGAAGAAGGTCCAGCGCCAGTCCATGTACTCGGTCAGCACACCGCCGAGGATGAAGCCCACGGCACCGCCACCACCGGCGATGGCGCCGTAGATGCCGAAGGCCTTGGCGCGCTCCTTGGCGTCCGTGAACATCACGGCGAGCAGGGACAGCGCGGCGGGCGCGAGCAGCGCGCCGAAGACGCCCTGGAGGGCGCGGGCGCCGAACATCATGGCGCCGGAGGTGGCGGCACCGCCGAGCGCGGAGGCCGCGGCGAAGCCGATCAGGCCGACCACGAAGGCGTTCTTGCGGCCCCACAGGTCGGCTATGCGGCCGCCGAAGAGCAGGAGTCCGCCGAAGGCGAGGGCGTAGGCCGTGACGACCCACTGCCGGTTGCCGTCGGAGATGCCGAGGTCGGTCTGGGCGGAGGGCAGGGCGATGTTCACGATGGTCGCGTCGAGCACGACCATCAGCTGGGCGAGCGCGATGAAGACGAGCGCTTTCCAGCGGTTGGCGTCACCGGACGGTGCCGGTGCGCTCGGAGCCTTGGCGGCTGTTTCAGACATGGGGGTACCCACTTCGGGACTTCGGTTCGGAAAAGGTCTTCGAGGACGTACTAGGGACTGGTCTGGTGTTCTGAACTCATCGGCGCCGGATCGGGTCAGGCCCGGCGCAGGTCCTCCAGGGTCATGGCCGCGCCCGGGAGGACGGAGCGGGCCGGGGCCCGCAGTCCGTCCAGGAACAGCTGGAGATGGCGGTGGACGTACCGGTCGACCTGGAAGCAGGCGGTGCCCGCCGGCGGCCGGCTGAGCTGGGCGACCATGAGCAGCAGGTCACCTGAGTCCACGTCGGTACGGAGCTGGCCGGCCGCCTTCGCGCGGTTCATGAGCTCGACGACGAGCTCCTCGCACCGCACGCGTGCGGCCTCCAGGTCCCGGTGGTGCTGGTCGAAGGTGCTCTGGATCATCGGGCACATCGCACTGATCCGCTCGTCGGCGGCGGTGTGCACGAAACGCTCCAGCGCCTCGAAGGCGTCCCCGGTCTCGGCGAGCGCGATCTCGGCCGCCTCGGTGGTGCGGTCCATGACCGAGCACACCACCTCGCGGACGAGCGCGTCGCGGTCGGGGAAGTTGCGGTACACCGTGGCATTGCCGACGCCGGCCCGGCGGGCGATCTCGTCGAGCGGCACATCCGGGCCGAACTCGACGAACATCTCGCGGGCGGCGGTGACGATCCGCTCGCGGTTGCGCAGGGCGTCGGCGCGGGGCCGGGTCACCTTGCGCGGTGCGGTCGTCGTGGCGGTCACGGTGTACTCCCCTCCAGGTCTGGTTTCGGCGATCCGGGGAACTGCTCCCCGTTTCGCTCGGACACAGGTCTAAACGGGGAGACGCTCCCCGGTTATTTCGGGTTGAGGAGAAAACATGTTGTGACCTGAGTCACATCTCCTTCGGTACCCACGTTCGGTCTCCTCCAGCGCGCGCCCGCCCCTGCTCCGGCAGAGGGTGATCGAAAAGGTGCAGCCTTCTGACCAGCGGCTGCCGCGCTCCGAAGGGTGCCCCCGCATGCCGTGGACCAGCCGTCGCATACGCCCGCGCCGGGTCGCCGCCCTCGTCTCCGTGACCGCGCTGACCCTCGCGGTCGGCACCTCGGCCCCCGGCGGGCGGCTCACCGCGAAGGCCCCGACCGCGGCCGGTCCCGCCGCCCTGGCCCGCTCCGACTCCCACGGCGCCTGTCTGCTCAGCGGCGGCCCGGCCGTCCAGATGTCCGAGGGCCTGCCCACGCCCGGCGGCTACTCCCGCTCCACCGGCACGGTCCGTGCGCTGACCCTGATGGTCGACTTCTCCGACGCGCCGGGCTCGGGGACCGCGCAGAGCCGGTTCCGTGAGTTCTTCCCGCAGACCCAGGACTGGTTCCGCACGAGTTCCTACGGCCGTCTCGACTACCGCCCCGAGACGCCGATCCCCGACTGGCTGCGCATGCCGAGGCCGTTCCGGTCCTACGGCATAGAGCGCGGCGCCCCCTTCGACCCCGGCTACCGGCGGCTGGTCCAGGACATCGTGGCCGCCGCCGATCCCAGGGTGGACTTCCGCTCGTACGACTTCCTGAACGTGCTGGTGACCCCGAACGCCGGGCCGTCCGCCCTCGACACGGTCCTGTCGGTGACCTTCGCCGGCAACACGGACGCGCCGGTCGCGGACGGGGTGCCGGTGGCCAACGCGTCCTTCGTGTACTCGCGCCAGGACGACGGCTCAGGCTCCTACGACCGGACCGGCTACCGGGTGCTGCCGCACGAGAACGGCCATGTCTTCGGGCTGCCGGACCTGTACACCCAGCAGGGCGGGGGTGCGGTCGGCCACTGGGACATCATGAGCGAGGACTGGGGGGCCGACAACGACCTCCTCGGCTGGCACAAGTGGAAGCTGGGGTGGCTGGACGCGGCGCAGGTCTCCTGTGTGGCGGAGCGCGGCACGACGCAGTACACGCTGACCCCGCTGGCCCGGCCGGGGCTCGGCACGAAGCTCCTCTTCGTCCCGCTCAGCCGGCGCACCGGCTACGCGGTCGAGCTGCGCACCCGCGAGGGCAACGACGAGACGGTGTGCCGGCCGGGGGTCCTCGTCTACCGGGTCGACGCGAACGTGGACACCGGCCGCGGACCGGTGCGGGTGTACGACTCCCACCCCGACAGCGGGGGTTGCACCCGCTCCCCCAACGTCCACGCGGAACTCTCGGACGCGCCGCTGATCGTGGGCGAGGAGTTCCGGGATCCGCGCAGGGGGGTTCGGGTGCGGGTGGAGACGGTGGATGGGGAGGGGAACGTCCGGGTCGGGGTCACGCGGGGGTAGGGCTGGGGGGGCGGTGCCGGGCTCGGCTGGGGAGTGGGTGCGGGTTCGTCGTGGCTGGTCGCGCCCACGCGGCGGAGCCGCACATCGACACAGCCCCGCGCCCCTGGGGGCCGTCCTCGCCGGTCTCAGCGGCGTGACCGGGGGTGGGGCGGACTACCGTAGGCGTGTCCCGATCGCCGTACCGGAGAACCGATGCCCGTTGAGACGCCCCCTTCACCGGAGGCACCGGAGTCCGCTGTGCCCGTCGAGGTGGTTGCGCCGTTGGTCCGGGGGGTCGGGGTGCTGCGGGAGTTGAGCGAGGCTGGTGGGACGTTGAGTCTGAGCGGGCTGGAGCGGGCCACCGGGCTGGCGCGTTCCACGGTCGACCGGATCACCTCGACGCTCCAGCGCATGGGGTACGTCCGGCTGGACGGCCGGGACGCGGTGGCGACCCCCCGTCTCATGGAACTCGGCAACGCCTATCTCGCCGCCCTGCGCCTGCCCGCACTGCTCTCCGCACGGGCCGACGCCCTCGCCGACGAGCTGGACGAGTCGGTGTCGCTGGCGGTCGCCGACCGGGACGGCATCCGCTTCATCCACCAGGCCACCCGCCGCCGCGCGATGTCCCTCAGCTTCCGCATCGGCGACCTGCTCCCCGCCGAACGCACCGCGCCGGGCCCCCTGTTCGCCTCCGAGTGGACCGACGCCGAGTGGCGGGCCTGGCGGACGCGCCGGGCGGCGGATCCGGAGAACCGGGCCTTCACCGCCGTACCGCCCCGCGAACTGCCCTTCCCGGACGCGGAGTTCGAGCAGCGGGCGGACGCGGCGGGCCGCACCGGCTGGGCGCTGGACGACCAGTTGATCGAGCCGGGCCTGGTCGCGGTCTCCGTCCCGGTCAGGGATCCGCGCACGGGCCGGATCGCCTGCGTGGCCAACGTCGTGAGCCACACCAGCCGGCACACGGCGACCGACCTGCGCGACACCCTGCTGCCCCGGCTGCGGGCCACGGTGGCGGAGATGGAGCACGAACTCGCCACCGTCCCCGAGCCGGACCCGGGCCCGCCCCCCGTGGACCTGGCCTCCTGGATCGGCGCGTCAAAACACGAACTGGGCCGGGAGTTCATCGAGTCCCTCGCCCGGGGGCTCACGGTCCTCACGGCGTTCGGCGCGGGCCGGGCGGCGCTGACCCTGACGGACGTGGCGCGGGCGACGGGACTGGCCCGGGCCACCGCCCGCCGGGCCCTGATCACCTACGAACACCTGGGCCTGGTCCGCCAGCAGCCGGAGTCCCGGACCTTCACCCTCACCCCCCAGGTCCTGTCCCTGGGCTTCCCGCCCCTGTCCCGTACGACCCTCCCCCGCATCGCCGCCCCGCACCTGGCGGACCTCTCGGCCCGGGTGAGGGAGTCGACGGCACTCGCGATCCTGGTCTCCGGAGGCCCGGACGCGGAGATCCAGTACACGGCACGGGCGGTGTCCCCGCGGATCATGGGCGTGGACATCAGGGTCGGCACCCGGCTGCCGGCCGCGGCCACCTCGCTGGGCCGGGTGCTGCTGTCGGACACCACGGACCACGCCCTGCTCGACGAGGACTGGGAGGACGGCCTGCGCACCCTCGCCGTCCCGCTCCGCGACCGTGGTGGCCGGGCGGTCGCCGCGCTGGGCGTGGCCCTGCACGCGGCGGGCCGCACGGAACGGGAGTGCGTCGAGGAGATCCTCCCGGAACTGCGCCGCACGGCGGCCCACGTCGAGCGGGAACTCCACGCGGCGAGCCGCTTCACCCGGGTCCCGCTGCTGTGACGGGCTCACCTGGCCGAGTGGTCGTCGGTTTCCGGCTGCTCCAGCTGGGAGGCGAGGACCGCGGCCTGGACGCGGCGCTGTACGCCGAGCTTGGCCAGCAGGCGGGAGATGTGGTTCTTGACTGTCTTCTCGGAGAGGTAGAGCTTCTTGCCGATCTCGCGGTTGGTGAGGCCGTCGCCGATCAGGGCGAGGATGTCCCGCTCGCGGGGTGACAGGCTCGCCAGCTCGGGCGACAGGGCCGGTGTCTCGGCGGGGTCGGCGCGCAGGGTGCGCATCAGACGGGCCGTGGTCGCGGGGTCCAGCATGGACTGGCCCGAGGCGACCGTGCGGACCGCCGAGACCAGGTCGGAGCCCCTGATCTGCTTGAGGACGTAACCCGCGGCCCCGGCCATGATGGCGTCCAGCAGGGCGTCCTCGTCGTCGAACGACGTCAGCATCAGACAGGCCAGCTCCGGCATGCGGCTGCGCAGCTCCCGGCAGACCGTGATGCCGTCGCCGTCCGGGAGGCGTACGTCGAGGACGGCGACATCGGGGCGCAGCGCCGGAGCGCGGACGAGGGCGTGCTCGACGGTGTCGGCGTCGCCGACCACGCGGATACCCGGTTCGGCGTCGAGGA
Organism: Streptomyces sp. NPDC057253; assembly: GCF_042669125.1. Lineage (NCBI taxonomy): Bacteria > Bacillati > Actinomycetota > Actinomycetes > Kitasatosporales > Streptomycetaceae > Streptomyces > Streptomyces sp. NPDC057253. Next base: position 16,871 of record NZ_JBHUXV010000031.1, read on the forward strand.
GGTCGGTGATACCGCGTCGTACCACCTCGTGGTCGTCCAGCAGGAACACGCGGATCGGGTTCTGCTCCGTGAAGGTGCGTGTCTCGGTCATGACGACCTCTCGTCCCGGTGGCGTACGGGCTGCGCGTCACCCGTGACGACGATCATCGCGTGCCGGGGCCCGGACGCACTAGGGCCGACCGGCCCTACTAGGGCTCGGACTCCTTCGCGGTTCAGACGGGGCTGCCGGCGCCGTACGGCGCGTACAGGTCCAGCAGCCGGGTCCGGGCCGAGCGCAGGCGGTGGGCGAGCACGTCGCCGACCCACTGAGCGAGGGCGTTGCCCATCGCCGGGTCGTCCTGGCACATCAGGCGGACGGCGGTGGCGTCGAACTCGTACGCCCGCACCGGCGTCGTCGCCTCGGCGCCCAGATGATAGACGTGCGGGCTGAACAGCCAGGACCAGCCGACGAGTTCGTTGTGCCGGAGGGTCTCGATGACCGCCGCGCGGCGGCCGGGCACATGCATGTCGAGCTCGACCGTGCCGGTGCGGATGATCCAGAACCGGTCCGCCTTGCCGCCCTCCTCGAACAGCCGCGCCCCCTGGGGGACGGACACCTCGCGGGCGACGCGCATGAGGCGCTGCCGGTGCTCGGCGGGCAGCGCCCGCAGCATGCTGGGCGTGGGGGTCGTGATCATGACGTGCCTCCCTGCGGGATCCCGGAACTGCCGACTCCAGCGTGGGTCCGCAGCCCGAGCGCGAGCCATGGGCCACCCGGCCCCGGGGCCGGGCCACACGGCTCCGCGGCGGAGACCTCCGGGTCGGCGCGAGCGGGTCGATGTGCGCGCCTTCGAGCCGGCCCGGCGGATCGCCCTCCCCTGGAAGCGCTGCTACTCGGCGTCCGCCTGGGGCCGGCGGCGGTACGCGGCCACCGCGGTCGGCAAGGTGGGGAAGATCAGGTCCGGGCCCACCGAGTCCGCGAGGCCGTACGCCCTGAGGTCGTCCAGGAGGTCCTGTTTGACGCGGGCCAGGGCGAACACGATGCCCCGGGCGGTGAGTTCGCGGCGCAGTTCGTCCACGGCGTCGAGGGCGGTGATGTCGACCTCCACATTGGCCTCGGTGTTGAGGACGAACCACCGTACGGGCGCGGTCTGCTGGTCGACCGCGGCCAGGGCGCGGCGGCGGAAGTTCTCGGCATTGGCGAAGAAGAGCGGGGAGTCGTAGCGGTAGACGAGCAGCCCGGGGATCGTGCGGGCGGTCGGGTAGTCGTCGACGTCGTGCATGCCGGCCACCCCCGGCACCACGCCCTCGATCGCGTCGTGCGGGCGGGCCACCCGGCTCAGCAGCTCGGCGACCGACAGGCCGACGGCCACGAGGACGCCGTAGAGGATGTCGAGGGCGAGGACCCCGGCCAGGCAGCCGAGCGCGAGCAGCAACTCGCGGCGGCGGAACGCGGCGAGGCGGCGGAAGCCCGCGAGGTCGACCATGCGGACGGCGGCGTAGACGACGAGCGCGCCGAGGACCGCGGAGGGCATCCGGCTGAGCAGAGGGCTGAGGAAGAGCAGGACGGCCAGCACGGCCGCCCCGGCGACCAGGGAGTACGCCTGACTGCGGGCGCCCGCCGAAGAGGCGAGCGCGGTGCGGCTGGCGCTGCTGCTGACGGGGAAGCCGTGCAGGACGCCCGCGCCGAGGTTGGCCGCGCCGAGGGCCAGGAACTCCTGGTCGGCGTCGAGCCCGGGGCCCTCGTCGCCACGTGGGGCGAACGCCCGCGCGGTGAGGATGAAGTCCGTGTACGCGACCAGGAGCACACCGAGGGCGGGGAGGACGAGACCCGGGATCTCGCCGAAGTCCGGCCACGCCAGGGTGGGCAGGCCCGAGGGCACCTCGCCGATCACCTTGACGCCGTAGCGGCCGTCGAGGTCGAGGATCACCACGGCGAGCGTGGCGAGGACGACCGCGAGCAGCGGTCCGGGCACGGCACGGACGTGTCCCGCCATCACGAAGAGCAGCACCAGCACGGCGCCGGAGAGGACGACGGTGGCCGGGTGGGCCTCGGGCAAGTCCTTCACGAAGGACCACAGTTGGGGGAAGAACCGGGTCTCCGTCGTCCCGACGCCGGTGAGCTTCGGCAGCTGGTCCACCACCATGATGAACGCCACGCCCGCCAGATAGCCGATCAGGACCGGGCGGGAGAGCAGGTCCGCGAGGAAGCCGAGGCGTACGGCGCGGGCGAGCAGGCACAGGAGGCCCACGGTGACCGCGAGCGTGGCCGCGAGGGTCGCGTAGCGGCCGGGGTCACCGGCGGCGAGCGGGGCGACCACGGTGGCCGTCATGAGGGCGGTCGTGGACTCCGGGCCGACCGAGAGCAGGCGTGAGGAGCCGAGCAGCGCGTACAGGGCGAGGGCGGGCAGGATCGCCCACAGCCCGGCGACCGGCGGCAGTCCGGCCACCCCTGCGTACGCCATGACCTGCGGCACGAGGTACGCGGCCACGGTGAGGCCGGCCAGCAGGTCGCCGCGCAGCCAGGCGCGCCGGTAGCCGAGCAGGACGGCGGCGCCGGGGGCCAGGGGCCGCCGGCGCGTCCCGTGTCCGCCTGTGTCGCGTGCCATGAGCACCTCTTTCGTACGGCCCCAGTTCCGGCCTCAGGTCCGGCCTCAGGTCCGGCCCCAGGTCCGGCCCCAGGTCCGGCGCCAGGTCCGGCCCCAGGTCCGGCGCCAGGTCCGGCCTCAGGATCCACCACCGTCCGCGGCGTCGTCAGGTACCGGCCAACCCCGACACCGGCCGGTTGGGCCGGTCGGCCCCTGCCAGGGACCTGCGGCCCCTGCCGGGGGCCTCGTCCGCGGACGACGCTCGTGTCGGAGCCCCCGAGTCAAGAGGTGGAGACCATGCCCCGCGAGACCATGCCCCGCACCATCGTCGTCGGCGTCGACGGCTCCGAGCCCGCGCTGCGGGCCGTGGACTGGGCGGCGGACGAGGCCGCCCGGCGCGGGCTGCCGCTGCGGCTGGTGTACGCGTCGCTGTGGGAGCGGTACGAGGGCGCGCAGCTCGCCGAGGATCTCGGCAAGCCGTCGGAGCAGGTGCGGGCCGAGGACGTCGTGGCGAGCGCCGCCCGGCGTGCCTCGGCCCGGCGGCCCGAGGTGGCCGTCTCCACCGACGTGCAGCCCGAGGAACCCGAGTACGCGCTGGTACGGGAGAGCCGCAGCGCGTCCCTCCTGGTGACCGGGACCCGCGGCCGCGGCGGTCTCGCCGGGGCGGTGCTGGGCTCGGTGAGCCTGCTGGTGGCCGGGCACGCCCACTGCCCGGTGGTCGTCGTACGCGGCGACGCCCCTCCCGCACCCCACCACCGGGTGGTGGTCGGCGTCGGTGAGGAGCCGGCGACCTCGGCGGCGGTGCGCTTCGCCGCGGAGGAGGCGCGGCGGCGAGGCGCCGAGTTGGAGGCCGTACGGGCCTGGCGGTGCCCGGCACACCAGACCACCGACCATCCGCTGCTCGCCGGGGAGCCCGCCCGGCTGCACGAGCAGCAGGCGGCGGAGGCGCTGGAGAAGGCGCTCCAGGAGGTCCCCGACGGGGTCGCGGTGCGCCGCCGCACGGTCGAGGGACAGCCGCGCACCGTGCTGGTGGAAGCCTCGCGCGACGCCGACCTCCTGGTCCTCGGGGCCCGCCGCCGGCAGCGGCACTTCGGACTCCAGCTGGGCCGGATCGCCCACGGCGTGCTGCACCACTCGGCCTGCCCGGTCGTCATCGTGCCCGAACAGGCGTGAGAGATCACCGGCTGCTCAGAGGCTCGCCGCATGGTCGGGGACGTAGGTCTGAAGATCACGCGGCGGGCGCTGGTAGCCGGTCGACGGCGGGCGCGCGGGCAGCTCCAGCACGGGGGGCGGGACGTCGGCGTAGGGCACCGAGTCCAGCAGGTGCGCGATCATGTTCAGGCGGGCCCGCCGCTTGTCGTCGCTCTCCACGACGTACCAGGGAGCCTCCGATATGTCCGTGTGCACCAGCATCTCGTCCTTGGCCCGGGAGTACGCCTCCCAGCGGCTGATGGACTCCAGGTCCATCGGGGACAGCTTCCAGCGCCGCAGCGGATCCTCCAGACGCCGCCGGAAGCGCTCCTGCTGCTCGGTGTCGCTCACCGAGAACCAGTACTTGCGCAGCACGATCCCGGCCTCGACGAGCATCCGCTCGAAGATCGGGCACTGGCGCAGGAACAGCCGGTACTCCTCCTGCGTGCAGAAGCCCATCACGTGCTCGACGCCGGCCCGGTTGTACCAGGACCGGTCGAACAGCACGATCTCGCCGGCCGCCGGCAGATGCTCGACGTACCGCTGGAAGTACCACTGCGTGCGCTCGCGCTCGGTCGGCTTCGGGAGCGCCGCGATGCGGGCGACCCGGGGGTTGAGGTGCTCGGCGACGCGCTTGATGGTGCCGCCCTTGCCCGCCGCGTCCCGGCCCTCGAAGACCACCACGAGCCGGGTGCCCGTCGCGCGCACCCACTCCTGGAGCTTCACCAACTCCGTCTGAAGACGCAGCAGTTCCTTCTCGTACGCCTTGCGCGACAGCTTCGCCGCGTCCTTCCCGGCCATGCCGCCTCCACCCTCCGACGACCTCTTCAGCCACCCCATGGTCGCGGTCGAACACCTGGACGCCACCGTACTTTCCGATGACGAACTGCGCACCCTGGACGCCCACTGGCGGGTCGCCGACCACCTGGCCACCGGACAGATCCGCCTGCCCCACCTGGCCGTCCGGGTGGTCAACGTCGTCGACATGACCCGGCTGCTGCCGCGCGAGGAACACCCGCACGGGTTGGGCGACTTCGAGTACGGCGCTGAGGGCTTGTGCGACCTACGGCTGTGAGGGCACCACGGCGACGGGGCACAGGGACTCGGTCACGAGTGCGCGTGTCCTCTCGCCGAGCCTGCCCCGCGCCTCGCGGCCCACGACCACCAGCCCGGCGTTCGCCGAGAGTTGCACCAGGGCGTGGACGGGGGGCAGGGCCCGGACGTCCTCCAGGACCTCCACCCCCGGATACTTCTCCCGCCATGGCCGCAGGGCGTCGGACAGCAGTTGCACCTCTTGGTCCTCCCAGGCTCCGCGGTCCTCCTCCGGTACCCCGAAGGGCAGTTCGGCGGCGCGGGACGGGAGCTGCCAGGCGTGCACGGCCCGCAGCCGTACGCCCCAGCGCCGGGCGGTGTCGAAGGCGAAGCCGACGGCCGCCGCCGCGGGGTCGCGGGCGTCCACGCCGAGGACCGTCTCCGCGGCGACGGGCTCCCCGGCCCCCTCGGGGACCAGGACGACCGGGCACGCCGAACCGGAGACGGCGTCCAGGTCCCCCGCGTCGGCCACGACCAGCTCCGCGCCCTCGGGGACGGCCGGGGTCCAGTGACGGTTCACCCGGAGCGCGAGCCCGCGTCGGGCCGCTTCCCGGGAGGCCCAGCGGGCGGCGGCCCGGGAGGGCGCGGAGGGGCCGACGTGGGCGACGATGACACGTTCCATGTGCGCTGCCTTCCTGAGGGTCTGCCTTCCTGGTGGTCTGCCTTCCTGGGGATCTGGTGACCTGGCCCTCCTGGCGATCTGCCGTCCTGGCGGACCTCAGCCGGTGCGGTGCCCCCATTTCGGGCCGATCAGGTCCCATTCCCGGTCCCAGCCCGCCATGCGGCGCTGGTCGAGCCGCCAGCGGGCGAGGGCTCCGGCGGTGTGGACGCCGCCGGCGAGGGCCAGTCCCGCGAAGCCGCCCGTCACGGCCGCCTCGACGCCCGCCTCCGTGGCGCTCGGTGGTTCGGTGACCAGCGCGCCCCGGCCGTCCTGCCAGACCACGACACGGGTGCCGGACCTCAGACCGACGGTGACCAGGGTGCGGTCCACGTGGGTGGAGCCGTCGGGAGCCCTCCAGCGCACCTGCGCGAGATCCGTGTCGCCCGACGACCACTTCCCCGACGCCGGCTTCGGCACGTCGGCGAGGAGGACGGCGTTCACGGCGTGCCGGTCCGCGCGCTGCCGGTCGAACTCGGCCTCGGTGGCGTGCGCCGTGACCAGGCCGACGGTGGTGCCTCCCACGACGGTGAGTGTCCACACCGCCAGGACGACCCAGGCCTCGACGACGTCGTCGCGGCGGCGCAGGGGGTTGCTCCGCCAGCGCCAGAACCGCTGCCTCCCGGGGTTGCCACGTCGCATGGTGCCGCACCTCCTCCGGTCCTTCGTCCCCCCTCGAAGGTCGCAGCCCCGCCGGGTGCCCGACGCGGGCCGACCGGGTGCCGCATCAGGGCCGAACGGCCCTAGATCACCACCCGGCCCTAGATCACCACCCGGCTCGGGAGCACCTCGGACAGCTCCCGGTGGATCTCGAAGACCCCGGCGAGACCCGCGGCGCGCAGGAGCCGCGGGAAGCGGCCGTCGCCGTTGACCAGCCGCAGCCGTCCGCGGCGGGCCAGGACCCGGTTGCGGACCCGGCACAGGACCGCCAGTCCGCCACAGTCGATGAACGACACCTCGGTCAGGTCGACCACCAGGTCCGGGTGCGGGCCGTAGGTCAGCGAGTCGAGCAGGACCGTCAGCGGGACGGCCGTCACGAGGTCCATCTCACCGCGCGGCGTCACGACGGTCGTTCCGGCGACGGTACGGACCGCGTGGGCCGGCACAGGCCTCGTGAGCATGTCGTTCATGGTCAGATCCAAGCCGCGCCGGTGGCCGGTACGGAAGGGCCGAACGGTCCCATCGCCCTGGTCCGGCAGGCCCTGGTCCGGCGGTCGCGGCGGGCCCCCGCCCGGCCCGCGAGCAGGACCCGACCGGCCCAAGCGGCATCGTCGTACGACGACCACCCTGGACCTCATGAAGGTCTTGCCCACTGAGAAGGTCGTGCTCGGCGGCGAACGGCACGACGTCGTGGCCGCGGGCGGCTGAACGGCCCATGTACGCCAACGACGGATTCCGCGAACTCGACCGGGACGAGTGCCTGCGGCTGCTGGCGGGCGCGCCGGTCGGCCGTATCGTGCACACCCGCGGGGCCCTGCCCGCGGTCCTGCCGGTCAACTTCGCGCTGGACGAGCACGGAGCGGTGGTGCTGTGCACCTCGGCGGCGTCGGAGCTGGTGCGCGCGGTCGACGGCGCGATCGTCGCCTTCGAGGCGGACGCCGTCGACGCGGTCCGCCGCTCCGGCTGGAGCGTCGTCGTCACCGGCACCGCGAGCGTCGTCACCGACCCGGCCGAACACGCCCGTCTGGCCCGCACCGGCCCGCGCTCCTGGGTGCCCGCGCCCGAGGAGGTCTACGTCCGTGTCGAGCCGGAGCTGGTGACGGGCCGCGAACTCGTGGGCGGGCACAGTGCGTACGGCCGCCTCGACGTGGGGGTGTGGCGGCCGGGTGCCTGACCGCTGCGCCGGCCCGCACGGGGCGCCGGTGCCCCGGAGCGGATCCGTACAGGGCGCTGCCGGAGCCCCGGAGCCGGCCCGCGCAGGGCGCCGGCGCCCCGGAGCGGAAGGTCGGCGGGGAGCGCCCCCTCTCCCGTCGGCGCGCCCTCGGCGCCGGGTGAACGGCCTCTGATTCCGTAACGTCGCGCGCCGCGTGCCGGTAGCGTGACAAGTGACCGGGAGCGGCCGGTGTCCACCCGCCGAGGGACCGAGGAGACGCAGGTGGGAAGCCACGAAGAGCCCCGGGAGATCCGGCAGGCCCGGGTACGGCTGCCGCAGCTGCGGCTGGACGAACTGCTGGAGGAGCTCCAGGCGCGCCTGGACGCGGCCCGCGGCACCCGCGACCGGGTGCACAGCCTGCTGGAGGCGGTGCTGTCCGTCGGCCGGGAGCTCGATCTGGAACAGGCCCTGCGCGGCATCGTCGAGGCCGCGGCCGTGCTGGTCGACGCCGAGTACGCGGCCCTCGGCGTGATCGGCCCCGACGGCAGACGGCTGTCCGCCTTCCACACGGTCGGCGTGGGCGAGGAGGAGATCGCCCGGATCGGTCCCTTCCCGGAGGGCCACGGCATCCTCGGCGAGCTGATCCGCCACCCCGAGCCGCTGCGGCTGGCGAAGATCTCCGAGCATCCGGCGTCGTACGGCTTCCCGCCCAACCACCCGCCGATGAACACCTTCCTCGGGGTGCCCATCCGGGTGCGCGAGCAGGTCTTCGGCAACCTGTACCTGACCGAGAAGCGGGGCGGGGCGCAGTTCGACGAGGAGGACGTCTCGGTGACGTCCACGCTGGCGGTGGCGGCCGGTGTCGCCATCGACAACGCCCGCCTGTACGAGGAGTCGCGGCTGCGGGAGCGCTGGCTGCGGACGAACGCCGAGATCACCCACACCCTGATGTCCGGCGGCGAACAGGGTGAGGTCCTCGGGCTGATCGCCGACCGCGCCCGGGAGATCACGGGCGCGGCGCTGGCCGTGGTCGCGGTGCCGATGGCGGACACCGGTTCGCTCGTCATGGAACTCGCCGTGGGCAAGGACGCGGAGGCGCACCGGGGCCTGGTGGTGCCCGGGGAGGGCAGCCTGATCGGCGCGGCCTTCTCCTCCGGCACGCCCGTCACCAGCGGTGACGTGTCCCACGACGAGCGCGTGTCCCCCGAGCCCGCCCGTTTCGCCGGGCTCGGTCCCGCCGTGGCGGTGCCGATCGGGACGAACCCCGGCGCGGTCCGCGGAGTCGTGCTGCTGGTCCGGGAGGCGGGTCGTGCGGTGTTCTCCGGCAAGGAGATCGAACCGCTGAAGGGCTTCGCGGCGCAGGCGGCGGTCGCGATCGAACTGGCGGAGCGGCGCGCGGACGCCGAGGAGGTGGCGGTGCTCCAGGACCGCGACCGGATCGCCCGTGACCTGCACGACCTGGCGATCCAGCGGCTCTTCGCCACCGGCATGACCCTCCAGAGCGCCGGCCGCTTCATCGAGCACCCGGAGGCCTCCCAGCGGGTGGTGCGCGCGGTGGACGACCTGGACGAGACGATCAAGATCATCAGGTCGACGATCTTCGGACTCCGCTCCCGTGACGGTGTCGACGACACCGGCCTGCGGGCCCGCGTAGTGCGGATCGCGGGCGAGGCGGCGCCGGTGCTCGGCTTCGCGCCCAGCGTGCGGATGGAGGGCCTGATCGACACCGACGTCCCGCGCGAGACCGGCGACCACGTGATCGCCGTACTCTCCGAGGCCCTCACCAACATCGCCCGCCACGCCCACGCCGACCGTGCCGACGTCGCTCTCACGGTCGGCTCCGGCCGAGTGCGCCTCACGGTCACCGACAACGGCGTCGGCATCCCACCTGACGGCCGCCGCAGCGGCCTGCGCAACATGGCGGAACGAGCCCGGCAACTGGGGGGCGAACTGGAACTGGGTGAGCGGGAGGGGGGCGGGACGAGGTTGGTGTGGGGGGTGCCGATTGTGGCGGGTTAGTAGGGGTACGCCCGGCCCCTGAACGCGGTGAACGGCGGCGCCCCCGGGCCCGCTTACCCCTCACGCCCCTCCACCCCCGCCGCCGACGCCTCCGAACCCGATCTCCGAAACCCACACCCGCCCACATCCGCTACCCTGTCCCTGGTCGGCCTTCGTAGCTCAGGGGATAGAGCACCGCTCTCCTAAAGCGGGTGTCGCAGGTTCGAATCCTGCCGGGGGCACCAGCCAAAAGGCCCCGGACCGATCATGGTCCGGGGCCTTTGACATCCACATCTGACATCAACGCGGGTGGTCACTCACGACCGGTCACTCACGACCGGGCCGCCTCTTGAGCAACCGATCCATGTGGCTGATGGCCTCCCGCTGGGTGTCCTGCACGACGTGCGTGTACACGTCCATGGTGATGCTGATCTGACTGTGCCCGAGGATCTCCATCACGACGCGAGGAGCCACCCCGGCAGCGGTGAGCAGCGTGGCGCACCCGTGCCGGGCGTCGTGCAGCCGGATCACGCGGAGGCCGGCGGACTGGGCGACGCGGGTGAAGGAGCGGTACACGTTGCGCGGCTCGACGGGCCGTCCGTTCCGGGTGGCGAAGACGTAGCCGCCGTCATCCCACGACTCCCCCGCACGCTGCTTGGCAGCCACCTGCCGCATCCGGTGCCAGCGCAGCGGGGCGACGCACATGGCCGGGAGCGGAAGGGCGCGGTTGCGGCGGTTCTTGGTGTCGTCGTCGTAGAGGACCCCGCGCCTGCGCTGGGTCTGCTGGCGGACGTACAGGACGCGCTTGTCCAGGTCCACGTCGGTCCAGCGCAACCCGACGAGTTCACCGCGCCGCAGTCCCATGGCGATGGCGAGGACGAAGGCCGCGTACAGCGGGTCCTTCCGGGAGGCGGCGAGGAAGTCCAAGGTCTCGTCGAGGGTCCAGGGGCTCAGCTCGCGCGACGAGGCCCGAGGCGGCTCGACAAGGCCCGCAACGTTCCGTGTGATCAGCTCTTCCCGGCAGGCAGCGGACAGGGCCGTACGCAGCACCCGGTGCGACTCCTTGGCCGTGGCCGCTGTCGTCCTGTTCTCCAACTGGGTCAGGAAGCGCCGGACATCGGCGACGCCGAGGGATTCGAGCCGCTTGGAGCCGAGCATGGGCACGAGGTAGAGCCTGACGTGCGTCTCGTACTTGTCGTAGGTACTGAGCTTCCGGCGGGGCTTGACGATGTTGTCCAGCCAGTAGGGCAGCCAGTCGGAGAGCTTCGCCGAGCGGGTGGGCACGGGTACGCCCTGGTCGACCTTGGCCAGCAGCTCGCGGCGCTTGGTGTCGCACTCCTGCCAGGTCTTGCCGTACGCGAACTTGCGGGCACGGGTGCCGTCCGGCTGGAGGACGTAGACCGCGCACTGATAGCGGCCGTCCTTGCGCTTGGTGATCGTGCCGGCGCCGTTGGGGTTCCGCTTGCGTTGCTGCGCCATCAGGCCGCCGCCTCCAGTTCGTTGGTGATGTACTCGCGGACAGCCCGCGCCGGGATGCGACGGCACCGGCCGATGGTGATCGAGGGCAGGCGACGGGAGCGGATCAGGTCGTAGACCGTGGACCGCCCGAGCTTGAGACGCGCCATCACATCGGGCACCGTCAACAGCTCGTCGTCACACATGAGTTGGCTCTCCTTCTGTTCCGGGGGCGGGTTCGAGGGATGCGGCAAGCCAGGCTTCGGCGGAGGACAGACCAGTACCGGCGAAGACCCAATGTGCGAGGACGTACGTCGTGTCGGGCTCGGGCCCGTTAGCCGTGGTTGAGGCTTGGGCTCGGCGCCATTCGGCGCGGGCGTGTCGGAGGGCGCCGAGGGTGGTGGAGTAGCGGCGGGATTTGGTGGAGAAGTGGCCGCGGAAGCCGAGCATGTGGGCCCAGGCGCGTAGGCGGAGGTGTTCGAGGCTCCGGCGGGCGCCGAGAGTCCAGGCGGTACGAATGAGGTGGCGGGCGTGGTCGCTGATGTCGAGTTGGGCGAGTTCGGCGACGAACTTGAGGGGGCGGTCGAGGGCGCCGGTGGCTGTTTCGGCGCCCTTGGTGGCGTACTTGGCGATGTAGGCGGCGACGGCGCGTTCGGTGAGTTCCTGGCCGTCGTTGAAGTCGGCGGATCGGATGGTGCGGACGTCGAGTTGGCGGCCGAAGGTGAAGGTGTGGGTGCGGCCGTCGATGACCGGGCCGTCGACGCGGACTTTGGTCGCGGCGGTTTCTATGGCGTCGGTGAGGAGTTCGGCTGTGGCCCATGCGGGGGGTGGGGTGTTGCCGCCTTCCGGGCCGTCGATGCGGATGACTGCGTGGAAGTGGACGGCGCCGCGCTTTTGGTATTCGGCGACCTTGGCGAACGACACGCGCGCGTAGTCGCGGAGGCGCCGTTGTGAGAGGCCCGCGCGCTTGGCGACCTCCCGGCGGAGGTAGATCGAGAAGCGCCGCCAGAGAGCGCCCGCGTGTGCGTTCCAGAGAACGGCGGCTTCGTAGTCGTAGGTGTCGGGGTTGAGTGGGGTGCCGAGGGCTTCGTCGTCCTGGTCGTGGTGGAGGCCGCAGCGGCAGGGGCGGCCGTCGGTGCGGCGGTTGTGGACCGGGCCGAAGCCGGGGGCGGTGAAGGTGGCGAACACGCGGGGGTGGGTGCCGACCTGTTCCGGGGTGCCTTTGCCGCCGCGCAGTCCGGCGGTGATCAGGTGGAAGGTGTCGCGGCGGTAGACCTCGGCGCAGGCCGGGCAGCGGGTGGTGCGGCGGTTGTTGCAGCGGACGAGGAGTTGGCCGGCGGGGAGGCTGGTCGAGTCGAGGTGCTGGAGGATGCGGCCGATCTCTCCGGTGGCGGTGTCGACGTCGTATTCGGTGCGGTGGCCGTCGAGGCGGATGGGGTGGGTGCAGCCGCCGAGGCTGGAGAGCTGGCGGAGGATACCGGGGAGGGTGCCCTGGGCGGCCAGGTTCGCGAGTTCCGGCACGGGGGCCGGGGTGGTGCGGGTGAAGATGGCGTTTCCCTTCTGACTGGCTCGGTCGGGAGGAAGGCCCCGGGCGGCGTAATGCTTGGTCGTGTGCCGTCGCCCCGGAGCCCGGGCGTTGTTTCAGCGGCGGTGGTGGTCGCGGAGCAGGGAGCGCAGGACCACGGCGGCCACGGCTACCGAGATGGCCGTGACAGCAACGGCGGCCAGGAGCGCGGTGAGGACGACTCCACCGACGACCAGGGCGACGACCGTCTTCTGATCGATGGACACCGAGGGCAGCGAGCGGCGGGCGGGCGCCAGGTCAGTCGTTGCGGTGTGGGTGTGTGCGGGCGGCGGAGTGGGGTTGTCGGGGTACTTGGGCAGGAACACGGCGGAGACTCCTTATCTACTCGTCTAGACGTGCTGGCCATTTATGACGGTTACGCCGGAGCGGGTGCCGGATTCGATGGCGGGGGCGAGGAAGGTGTGGGAGAGCCAGAAGCCGAAGAGGGCGATCAGGACGACGATCCAGGTGCGGACGCCGAGGAACTTGATCGCTCCCCAGGCGAAGAAACCGAGGACGACGACGAGGGGCAGGCTGACGGTCACGGGGTGCGGGTCCTTTCAGCGGACGGGGCAGCGGTGGGTGCGGGCGGCGAGTTCGGCGGCGGCGCGGCTGTCGTAGTCGGCGGAGAAGTTGCAGCGTGGGGCGGTGCAGGCGGCGGTGTGCTTCTCGCGGCCCCGGCCGTCGTACGAGGTGGCGACCTGGACGGGGCCGATGCGGGTGAGGTTGCGGAAGCGGCGGTTGGCGGTCATGCAGGGTTCTCCCTTCACAGTTGGGCGGCGATGGCTTCGGCGAGTGGCGCCGGGACACCGAGGCGGGCGCGGAGGGTAGGGGTGTCGATTGGTGTTCCGGTGCGGGTGTGGTGATCGGCGGCGACTTTGCGGGCGTGGTCGACCAGGGCGGTCGGCACCGGAACGGGCGGGGTGGTCGGTGCTGGCTCGATGGCGGCGGGTTGGGCGGGCGTTTCGGGTGTGGCTTCGGGCTCGTCCTCCTGGTCCTCGATGAGGTCCGTGCTGTTCTCGTCGCTGTGCGTTTTCGTCGCCGTATGGGCGAGGAGGGTTCCGCCGAGGAAGGCGACCGCGGGCCAGCCCGCGACGAGGATGCGCAGCCAGGCCGGCACGTCGGTCATGTCGAGGAGTCCGGCGGTGGCGACGTTGGCGCCGAGGGAGGCGGTGAGGGCGATGACGAACCAGCACCAGGCCGCCGCTTTGGCCGTGCCGGTGCGCAGTCGGCGCCATGCGGCGACGAGCAGCAGGTCAACGCTGATCGGGTAGGCCCACGCCTTCCATCCGTCCTGTCCGGCCGCCATGGCAATGTCGTGGATGTGGGCGAAGGACAGTGCGGCGGCGATGAGCGCCTGGACCAACACCGCGTCGACACGGGCCAGATGGGCGCGCACGGTCCGGCTCCTTTCGGTTTCGGGCATGGCGGGGTACGGACGTGGCGTGAGGCGGTCACGCCGACCGGGTGAAGAGGGGGTGCGTCAGTCGGTCGCCGGGTGTGGCAGGACTGCCGGGGCCGGGGTCTCGACGGGGCGTACGGGGATGGCGGGCCGGAAGGGCTTGAGCGTGGCCAGGTCGGGCACCAGGTGCGCCGACTCGCGGCAGATCTCGGCAGCGTCGCCGAGGGAGAGGTAGGGCGTGCGGATGCGGGACCAGCCGCCGGAGGTGTCGCCCGCGACGGCGAGTCCGGGCAGTTCCGGGGCGATGGCGCAGGCGGCGGAGACCGCTTCCGGGGCGATATCGCCGAGAGCCATCTTGGCGGAGGCTTCGTCGTTGACGCGGTGGCACACGCGGCCGGTGAGCTGGGCACGGAGCATGGTGGCACCCTTGCCGAGTTCGGCACCGAAGCGTTGCCCGCAGACCTCCAGGTAGATGCCGGCCGCGCGGCCGAGCTGGGCGAGGCGGATGAGCTGGGTGACCATCTCGTCCCGGCGTTCTTCGTCCTTGCGGGTGGCGGTGAGGAAGAGTTCGGCCACCTCGTCGACGAACAGGACGACGGGGGTGGGCCGTTCACTCTCGGGCAGGCCCCAGATGTCGGAGGTGATCTCCTCGTCGGGGGTGTCGGGTGCGATGCCCTGCCGGGCCTTGATCAGGTCGTATCGGTCCTCCATTTCCTTGACCAGGGCGGGCAGGAGTTCGGCGGCTTCGTCCGGGTCGGTGGCGAGAGCGGACAGGCGGGCGGCGAAGGGCGCCAGTTCCACGCCCCGCTTGCAGTCGATCCCGACGAGAGCGACCGACTGTGGCGCCAGTCCGGCGATGAGGTGGCGCAGGTACATGGACTTGCCGGACAGGGTGGCGCCGAGGGTCAGTTGGTGGGGAACGGTCCGGTAAACCCGCACGAAGGGCATGGCGTCCTCCCGCAGGGCGACCGGCACCTTGAGGAACCCGGAGCCGGTCTTACGGGGCATGCGCACCCGCCGCAGCACGTCGTAGCCGACGAGCCGCAGCTCGACGACACCGGGCTTGACGGTGGTGACGTAGACGGCGTGAACTCCCCAGGCATGCCGCAGCCGTTCGGCCGAGGCGGCGACGTCGGCGGGTTCCTGGCCGGGGGCGAGCCGCAGCCGGATGCGCAGCCCGGTCGAGGTGGGCCGGATGATGCCCCGGCGGGGCGGGATCGGCCGGACCTCACGCCGGGTGGTGGCCTTGACGGCGAGGACCCGCAGCCGGGACGGGGCGACGGTCAGGCCGCAGGCCTCCATGACGGAGCTGTACGAGCTGAGCAGGCGGGCGGTGGATATCGGGCCGCCGACGGCGGACCAGTAGACGGCCGGGTACTTGGCCCGGGTGTAGGCGGTCCCGCCGCCGAGCGCGGCGAGGGGACCACCCACCTCCAGGAGCGTCGTCAGGTCGGTCATCAGGCGGTGGCCCCCATGGCGGCCGGGAACGCGGCCGGGGTGACGGCGGCGGCCCGGAAGGCGATGCCGTGACGCTGCTGCCCGTTGAACACGGACTCCCACGGCCGGGCAACGAGCCCCGGCAGCGAGACCGGAGCGCCCAGGTTCAGGCCCTCGGATACACCGCCCTCGGGCACGGTGACCTTGATCAGCGAGGACTGGCCGTCCTCGATGTAGACGACGCCGATCGTCATCAGCGCCTCACCGCTGACGGCGTCCTTGGCGATCTCGCCGGTCTGACGGTCGCGGACCTTGGGCTCGGGAGCCTCGGTGAGGAGGATCGTGGCGGCGGAGGTCTCAACACGGATGGTGCGCAAAGCAGTTTTCCTATCTACTCGTCTATACATGTAGCGATCTGCGAACCCCATCCCCCGGGCCCACGACGATCACCCTGCCATACAACTTGCCCACTCGTCTATACGAGTATGCATGACGGGGTGTACGAGTTCGGGAAGCCTCACGGACCGGACCGCTGTCAGTCCCCTGCGGCATGCTCTGCCCATGCTGATTGCGACCGACAGTCGAGGCCATGCGTTGAAGCACCCGTCGATGCCTGCGATAGGCACGATGCTCGCCGACCTGGAGCCTGGCGACCACATGCTCGTTGAACGGCAGGACGAGAACCGTAAGGGCGACTGGTACATCCAGGTCTGGTTCCGCGACGAGACCACGTACCAACTGGAGTTCCGAAACGGCGTCCCCGCAGAGCACTACCAGACACTGACCACCTCTCAGGAGAAGGTCGGTCAGACGCTCGTCGACTGGGCAGCCGACAAGCCGGACTGGCAGAGCGGCTTCACATGGGACAACATCGGCGCCATGTTCCCCACACCGACCACCGAAGCCCCGGAGTAACCCACTACCTAGAGCCGCACTCCTGACGATCATGCGATCAGGTCGCGGGGAGCTGGTACGACAGGACGTAGGCGTCTGCCGCCATGACCGTGTCGCACACCTCGACTGCTCGCCCCTCGGTGTCGAAGGCGGTGCGGACGAGATGGATGACGGGCACGCCGGAGGACAACCGGAGCGTCTTGACCTCATCCGGCGAGGGCATCCGGGCCCGGATCTCCTCCTCGAAGTGGTCCAGGCGGTGACCGAGTTCTTCGAGGCGGGCGTAGATGCCGCCGGGGCCGGGGTTGGGTTCGGCGATTTGGGTGCCGCGGGCGATGTCGAGGGGGAGGTAGGAGGTGGCGAACTCGACCGGTCGGCCGTCGAGGAGATAGCGGCGCCGTCGGGCGAGCACCCGCCGCACAGACCCGAGCCGGGTGGAGATGTCCTGACTGGCCTTCTCTTCCTTGACTTCAAGGCTGTCGACCTGGGGGTGGCTGCCGACCGTGTCCGCCTCGACGATGAAGGCGGACTTGCCCTGCTCGCGATGCCGGCGGGCGAACCGGTCGGAGGCGAGCCGCCGTACGGGTGGCCGGGGTCGGACGAAGACACCCTTGCCGTGTTCGGCGTGGACGAGTCCTTCCCCCTGGAGGATGGAGAAGGAGTTGCGGACGGTCATCCGGGATACCCCATAGTGGTCCACTAGCTCCGCCTCGGAGGGCAGCTTCTCGCCCTCCCTGAATCGCCCGCGGTCGATGGCCTCCCGCAGCTGGTCGGCGATCTGCCGGAAGACCGCACGATCGCTCGTGGGGTCGAGATCACCGAGTAGGCCGGAGGGAAGAGCAGGGGTCACGAGTGCACTCCTTTAGGTATCTAGACGTGTGGGCGAGTGTTGTTGCTACGGTGGAGAGCCTAGCCATCCGAGAGGGCCGAGGAACGTGAGCACAGAACGCCCGCACTCCGTGAGCGTGGCCGGAGTCGTCATCGACGACTTGGGCCGGGCCCTCCTGATCCAGCGCCGCGACAACGGCAAGTGGGAGCCCCCGGGCGGTGTCCTCGAACGCGAGGAGACCGTCCCCGAGGCCCTGCAACGCGAAGTCCTCGAAGAAACCGGCATCAAGATCGCCCTCCCGGCGACCCTGACCGGCGTCTACAAGAACATGACGGGCCTGATCGTCTCCCTGGTCTTCCGCTGCCAGGCCGCCGACGGCACGCCCACCACCGGCGACGAGACCCGCGCACTGCGCTGGGCCACCCGCGAAGAAGTCTCCGAGCTTGCCGACGAGGCGTACGCCATTCGCGTCCTGGACGCGATGGACGCGGCGTCTCCACCTGCCATCCGCGCCCACGACGGCGTGAAACTCGTCTAGCCCGAACCCGCTGCACATGGCGGCCTACCAGTGTGAAGGAACTTGTATGCACGAGTATACGAGTACAGCCCGGGTCTGGGGACTCACTTGCCCAGGTTTCCCGGAAGAGGTCAGCCGGGCCCGCCGCTGGACCCGCGACATCCTGCACGGATCGCCATGGGCAGAGGACGCCGAACTGATCGTGAGCGAACTGAGCGCGAACGCGATCCTTCACACGGCCAGCGGCCAGGACTCGGGCAGCTTCCACCTGGCCCTGGCGGTATCGGCCCAGGCCATCGCGCTGTCAGTCACAGACGACGGAGGCGCCGGCACAGCGCCGAAGGTCGAGCGCCAGGACCAGGACGCCGAGCACGGCCGGGGCTTGGGCATGGTCAGCGTGATCGCTCACCGGGTCCTGGTCCACGAGAGCGACGGCGGCCACACGGTCACCGCGGAGCTCTACACGGACCCCCCCGCGGGAGGTCACCCGTGCTGATGGACAAGCCGCAACGGGGCTACTGGTGCGAGTGCTGGACCCAGGACCTCACAGACGAGACGCAGCCGGTTCTCCGAGCTTCCTTCGACGCCTACTCGGCACCGCAGGCCGACAGATGGGTAGCGGTCGCGCTACGTACCATCTCACCGGCACTGGACCCCGACGCCTCCCAGGAAGCGTGGGAGTGGCTGTACCACGGCCGCATCACCACGAGGCAGGCCCTCCTACGCGCCGAGCCCTGCACGGTCACACTCACCCAGACCCGGACCTGCATCACCTGGACGATCCGACCCGTGGTCTTCCTACCCCTGGCACACCGACAAGGCAGCGAGTTGCCGCGCTGTGCACACGAGTTCAAGCCCCACTCCGACTAGCTAGGACTTGTTCGAGCGATCTCCGACGGAGCGGTGACTGACAGTCGAAAATCTCGTTGTCGAAGCTCTTATCGAGTGAGGTAGAAGGGCGCCATGGATACTGCCGTACTTGAACAGATGCTGGATGAGATCTTCGATCACGCTGTCGTGCACCACGGATACACCAACTACATGCGCGACTACGAGGTCTTCGTCTACGCAACGGCTGACCCCCGTACCGGCATCACGCCGTCCCATCTGAGGTATCTGTTCAGGTACTGCGTTGAGGCGCGGTGCGAGACGTCAGTGCCGGCGGAGACCTGGCGGGTGTCTTTGGACGACCGGCTCATCGACGACGAACCCGGTGCCGACCTAGACGGATACGTCTGGGGCGTGAAGTGGCACAGCCTTTACCCGGGAGCCAAGCTTCTCCCCGAGTCGGAGGCCACGCGACGCTGGTCGAACGCCCTCGGCATCGGCTTCCACGAGGTACGCATCGAGACCAACGCGCACAACCTGACCTTGCTCTTCTCCGACCTTCAGGTGAGCGAGGTCGCGGTTGGACATGCACCGTTCATCGCGGAATAGGGGTCAGCGTTCACGTGATCTTGTGATCGACGTGTGTCCGTGTCGTTCTTCCTGCCATGGGGCGGGGTGATCTGAGTGAGGCGGAGTGGGAACGGCTTCGGCCGTTCCTGCCCGTGTGATCGACAGGATTCCGCACCGGGTGCGGACCGGCGCGCAGTGACGTGACCTGCCTGAACCATTCGGGCCCTGGAAGACCGTCTGACGGCCCGGGTCTCACCTCCCGACAGTCCTCAGGCATGCTCAGCTGCATGAGCGCCTACAGCAGCGACCAGGACTTGAACGTCACCGATGCCACCGGGGAAGACGCCGAGGTAGACGTCGCAACCAACTTGCTGAACGGCAACGTGCGCCTGTCAGTGCTGTGGACCGATGTGATCTGCCTGCGCCCTGATGACGCCGAGCGCGTGGCGCACGCCCTCTTGAGAGCCGCCGAGCATGGCCGCCGTATCGCCGAAGCTCGAAGCGCAAGAGCGGACACCGATAACGCCAACTGCCATTGAGTTACAACTTTCTCTACTGGTTCAAGGCGGCTCGCTCCGCTCACCGCGCGCGGCCCGGCCCCCGGCCGGGCCTGCGCTCCTGTCTACGCCCCGCTCCAGCCCGGCCGGCGCCCGTGCCGCGCTCTTAAGCGGCAGCTGCCGACGCCCTCTGCGCCGGGTCCACGTCGAGCAAATTTGGCAGGCTGCCCGCCAACCCGCCCCACGCGAAGCTCATGACTCAGCAGATGGCCGGAACCGGTGGTGCCAGCGGGCAACAGCTGGTAGACCAGGAACGATAGAGCTACAGGGGGGCGTATGAGCGATCTTGAGGTCCTTCAGTTGGCAGCACCTGCTGCACAGGCACTTGTCTCATGCATGGTTACAGACACGTGGCTAGCCGCTAAGGAAAGGTTTGCCCGCCTTCTGGGCCGTGGCAATGAGGAGCATGAAAGTGCAATCGATGCCGATCTGGAAGAGTCACGTAGCGCTGTAGTCGATGGTGATTCCAGCAGCACGATCGCCACCGAAGTATGGAAAGCCCGTTTCCGGCAAGCGCTTCTAATCAATCCTGAAATGGCCCGAGAACTGCGTGACCTCCTAGCTGAGATCGAAACCCCCAACACACAAAGCCAAACGGTGAATCAAAGCATGGTAGCGCGGGATCACGCCGTCGCATTCCAGCAGGGTTCCGGCACGCAGAACTACTACGGCTCATCAGACACCAATGACCAGTGAAGCCGTAAACCAAGGATTGAGTAGTGGACCAGGGAAGCTAATCCACGCTCATGACCATGCAACATCCTTCCAGCAGGAACATGGCGTACAGGTCTACGTTGGAGCTGGGGGCGGGGAGAGTATTGGGGCCGCGATCACCCATGCCCGCCTCTCCAGTTTGAGTTTCTGGCCGCTCGTCGGGGAGGTGTCCGACCCTGTCAAGTGGGGTGTACATCCTGCACCAGCGCGGCAGCAGATAAGGTATGTCGAGTATGTAAGTCGCGACATAGATACAGAATTCCTGGAGGCACTCAAGCCAGGGCGCTTTATCTTGCTCGTTGGCGACTCAACGGCAGGGAAATCCAGGACCGCATTCGAAGCAGCTCAGCGCCTTCTGAGTGATTACCGAGTCCTAATGCCATTCGACGGCAACGAGGCTGCAATTGCCCACGAGTTGGTCCAGCATGACCCTAGAGTGCTTCTATGGCTCGACGATCTAGACGTTTTTCTTGCTCCGCCTGCCGTTTCTGTTCGCGTAATAGACGAGATCACAAACAGAAATGGGATCATTCTCGCCACTCTGCGAGCTGAGCGATTCAATGAATTGTCTCTCCGTCAAGAACGTTCCGCATTCGATACCGAGCGCCTATTGGTTCGGAATGCGCGCCAGATCATGAGTAGGGCCGAAAAGTTCTTCCTTGACCGCCGATGGTCGCAACGAGAGGTTAGCCAGGCCAACACCAGTTCCGACCCGCGACTCAAGGATGCAGTAAGTCACGCGGACGAGTACGGAGTCGCTGAATATCTTGCTGCTGGACCTCAGCTTTACGACGAATGGCGCAATGCGTGGTCTCCAGGAGCCCACCCTCGTGCAGCCGCATTAGTCGCTTCTGCTATCGACTTCAAGCGTGCAGGGATTAACAAGCCTGTTGGAATCGGAGTTTTGCTCTCCGCACACGAGCACTACTTGCGAGAAAAGGGAGGAGTGCGTCTCCGTCCGGAAACTTTCGAAGAAGCAATTTCGTGGGCCACTTCCCCTCTTCACGCGACCACCAGCCTACTCGTACCGTACGAATCGGGCACTTATAAGGCCTTTGACTACCTGGTGGACCGCGTAGCGAATTCGGAGAGTTTCATCGAAATTCCTGACGTCGTGTGGGATGAGGTCCTCGCAGGGAAACTCGAATTCGATTTTCATACGGTGGGCGAGTACGCCGCGAAGACAGGTCGCACAGACCTTGCAGAAAGAGCATACCGGCTTGCGGAAGGGTCGGACTCGCAGGGGCAGGACGCTTTTCGACTCGGTCACGTATTTTCCACCGCCGGCAACTATGACCAGGCTGTAAACTGGTACACAAAGTCTGCGGAAAATGGAAACATTCGTGCTCTCGCAAATCTAGGGTACGTCCATGTAAGGAAGCGTGAATTCCAGCAAGCCGAGAGATATTTCGGCGAAGCTGCCCAGAAAGGTGACGAAAAGGCAGCCCTAGGGCTTGCCACGCTTCTTCTCAAGCAACAGAGGCTTAACGAAGCTGACACATGGTGCTCCGTCGCAGAGGAAAAGGGGCTTGTCGACGCTAGCGTCTTGCGGGCAGACATTCATATGGCTAGAGGGAATATCGATCTAGCTGAGCCGCTCTACCTGAGAATGCGGGATAAGTTCCCGCACAAGGTGGCCATGGGACTAGGCCTGGTTAATATGGAGAGGGAGAAATACAGGGAAGCTATATCTCAATTCGAAACGGCTCTCACGGGGGGCGATCACGGGGCGCTTATTAGCATGGCTCGGTGCTACTCAGAACTGAACGACTACGAGGAAGCGGCATCGGTTACTAGACGCTACGTAAATGTGCACCCAGAAGACTCCACCGGTTACTTTAACCTCGCCTTCTATCTCCAGAGAATTGGCAACTTGGAGGAGGCAGAACTCAATTACCGGAAGGCGGTTGACCTGGACGATGTAAAGGCAATGACGAATCTTGCTAATTTGCTGTCGGACAGTGAGCGCACAGAGGAGGCAGAAGAGCTTTATAGTACCGCAATCACGAAGGGTGATTCCAAGGCACCCGGTGGCCTGGCGCACCTATATCGAGGAATGGGACGTTTCTCTAAAGCGATCAGCATTCTTCATGATCCCATTCGCGAAGGGAACGCAGCCGCTTTCAAGGAGATGGGGCGCGTGCAAGAGGATCTTGGTAGAACAAATTTGGCTATCCTCTGGCTCCGGAAAGCGGTGGACTTGGGGGACAAGAATGCCGGAATCCGCCTAGGGTATATTTACGAAAGGCGCGGTGAGCCAAAGAAGGCGACACCTTATTACAGGGTCGCCGCAGAGGCGGGAGATGCTCACGCCTACCTCCATCTGGGCATGATCTTCGAACAGCGTCGCGACATAGACAAAGCCAAAGAGCTGTACCAACAAGCCTTTGCTTCTGGGGACTTCGAGGCGGCGTCTAGACTCGGCATGTTGTACCTACGTCAGCATGACTGGCAGTCGGCAAAAGATTGGTTCCAGAAGGGTGCAGAAAAGGGAGATAAAGAATCCAGGAAAATTCTGATGCTAGTAACTGCAGGTAATGACAGTTGACTTGTTGGCTCGAGCCAGAGTCAGCCTCACACCTGAGAGCACCAAATCGAATGGGCCACAGCGGGTGGCAGCCTTGTCCCACGAAGCCACTGCCTTCTTCGTTCGACCAGGTCAGCGCCTGACTGTCGCGAATGGTCGCCCATTCCCGAGATGAGGGATCACGCCGTTGTCGCGGGCCAGCCGGAGCAACTTGCTGTCTGTCAGTGACGACAAGCCTCGATAGCGTGGCTAAGGCCGGTGGGGATACAGCGAGGCATACGCGCGCCTAGTCGTTCGGCGGCACCCGCCGCCGTGGCTGACTGTCGTCGGCTGAGGTTCGTGCCACTGTCGTGCCAGATGCCGCGGTCAGCCACGGTCGACGAGGGTGGCTCGCGGTTGAGTTGCAGACACCTCACCAGTCAGCGAAGCCCCAGGTAACCGGCACGACACCCCAGCCTCTCTCCTAAAGCGGTTTTGGACCATGCCAGTCAGAGAGCGTCTTGACCAAGGACGCCGCAACTACAGCTCCTTACTGGGATAGTACGTATGTGTCCGAGCCAGCCCGGTGGACGTGAACAATGACGCAGGGAGAGTTAGCGGTGCGCGGAGACGGTGTGGGCAGCTACTTGTACTGGTCAGATCGCCGTGTGGCTGCGATTGCATCTGACAACGGCATCAACTTCAAAGGTCGGTTTAACTGGGCGGTCAAGGCCGCCCCGCAGGGTGTTGGGGCAGAGGTCAGCAACAAGGACCGTGGAGACCAATCGCGCTTCGAAACGGCGCGCAAGATCGAGAAAGCCCTCGGTTCTCAAGCCGTCGTTGCCTTCGACGCACCGCCACGTGCCCGCTTCGCAAAGGGTGTTGGACAGGTCCACATGGCCAGGTTCACGGCGGGACCCGAGCGCGACAAGGGAGCACTTTTCCACATCAGGACGGCCAGTGTCAGAGGCCAGCAGGTCGATCTCGTGCTCTTCGGCAGCATGGACAACTTCCTTGGCCGAGTACTTCGTCCAGAAGATGCGCCTGAGACGGGTTGGTTCTCGTCCGCCTGGTACGCCATTGCCGAGTTGCTGGAGAGTCGAGGTAGAGAGAACACCTCGCAGTGGGACGATCCAGAGTCGCTGTCTGTCGAAGCCCTGAAGGTAGCGCTATACCAGGGGAGCTCCGGTGATCAAGGAGAGCAGGACGGCCAGCCCTGGACGCGTGGTTACACGCTCGGGCATACCGATGACAGCGAGTGGTTCGCCCAGATCTACACCGACGTTGTGCTGACCGAGGATCGCTGGCGCCTCAGAGGCAGCATGAGCGGGGCACAGCGAATTCTGGTTGGGGCTCCTGTCTGGGTGCGAACCGCCAGCCAGACATCAGTGACCCGCTACGCGGACCTACGTAGCCGGGCTACTGGTGCCGATCGTCGCCGTCTGCCGTTCCTTCGGTGAGCTAAGGGCAGGTTGGGCAGGACCCATGACGATGAGCTGCCGTTCGCCCTGCACCACAAGTGCACCAGATCAGGCTGGGAACAGCGGGGAATCACGGAAAGCAACGCAGCCGAGCCAGGACTCACCCCTGCCGTTTGCCCAGTTCAGCGGTCTAACCAACCGCAAATGCCCGCAGCTTCCCAAGCTGATGGCGCTCACACCGGTGCGAGATTGGGCCCCGGCCCATCACAGAGCGCTAGCGAACTCCGCCTGTGCTCGTGGGCTAGTCAGCAGCAACCCGATACTGAGGACCAGATCGTTCCCTACGCTGTTGACCTCTTCTTCCACCGTACGCTCAGAGAAGAGCCCCGATAGCGGACCATCCGTGTGCGCTGCGAGGACGGGGCGAAGCTCCGCATACTCTCGCTTGGACTGCTGGTACAGCGCCTTCGCGCGACCAAGCAGTTCTTCCGTCACGTGATTGCCCCTCAGCGCTTGCACGGCTGAGGCCAAGGCTGACGCCCTCCCCAGAACCGCCTCAATGGTGAGAGGCAGAGTGTGAGGACCAACCGCCCGCGCCATCCCCGTGATCCTGAAGACACTCGGTGGCTCAAACACCGCCCGCACGGCAGTCTCAAGTTCCGTACGGACAGTGTCGTTCATCCCTCCCCGGTAGCTGATGTCGGCGAAGGTCCGAAGCAGTCGGCTTCGAGCGGTACCCGAGGCCATCGGGTGGTCGAGCTGCTGAAGTAGCCCCCGGGCTGCCTCATGACACACCTCCTTACTTCGGGCACCGTCCCCGAACCAGGTCATCAATGCCTTGAGTGCTTGTCGGCGTGGAACCCAATCGTCGCCCCACCACAACCAGATGGTCAGCGGAATCAGCGCGAGCGCCGGCAGCTTCGGCGTCTCCTCACGCTTGGTCAGCAGGAGCAGGAAGAGCTTGCGCTGATTCTTGGAGTGACGCCCTGGGCGTGAGCCCCGCCCAGCTCCACGCCGACAGGGACGGTCTAAAAGTCCCCGCGCGATCCAGTCAGTAACAGTGCGCTTCTGGATGTCGAAGCCAGCTGCGCGTGCGTCTTCGACCATGTCCTCAAGGGTGCCCGGCCCGGTCACCGTCTCCCATGGCTGCTCCACGCTCAGAAATTACATCGGATCCATGCCAAGCGCGGTCCACCAGAAGCAGACGCGGAGGCGCGCTCCTCACTAACGTCTAAGACAGAAAGCAACCCCGCAGGCCAGAAGCTTGCTGGCCAGGCCTGCGGGGTGCCCACACACGAACCGACCTTCAGAGGAGGTAGTTCTATGCAGTTCGACTCTAAGGCTGTGAGGCTCGATCAGCCACGACTCCTTGCCCGTTACCGTCGCTTCCTGACGATCAAGATCGTCGGAGGGGCTTGCAGCGCACTGGGCACCATCGCCGTCCAGGCTTTGCTGTACGCGATCCAGCACCAACTCTGAGCTTGATGGGCCTAGCGCAGTGAGTGTCTAACTGCGTGACAACGCCGACGAACAGCGGCGGACGAGCGCGAACGTCTGCGGACCATCAGCACAGGTGAGAGGGGTCCCAACCCAAGGCACAGCCCCCACCCAAGTTGCTTCGGGACGAAGAGGTCGTGGGTTCAAATCCCGCCACCCCGACTCTGTGCAGAGGCCACGTACGGATTTCCGTATGTGGTCTCTGTCGTGCTTGGGGGCCGAACGAATTCGATCAGGCCACCACGCCTCCCTCTTCGTCGGCCTCCGCAGCCTGCTCGGGCGTGCCCATCTGTTGCGCGTGGTCTGGGGCTTCGGGTTTGAGGCCGCCTTCGACACCCTCGACGTGTATGTGATGTACCTGTGCAGAGAGCTGGGCGGGTTACAGCCTGCGCAGCACCATCGTGTTTTCCGGGAGCGGGCCGAGCAGCTGGGCGTAGGTGCCTCGGTGGGTGACCAGTTCGGCGTGGGTGCCCGTCTCGACGAGGCGGCCGCCGTCGACGACCAGGATCCGGTCCGCGTCCGGGGCCAGGCTCAGATCGTGGGTGATCATGATGGTCGTACGGCCGGACATCAGGCGGCGCAGGGGCTGGACGACCTGGCGGGCGGAGACCGAGTCGAGGCCCGCGGTGGGTTCGTCGAGGATCAGGACGGGTGCGGCCCGGAGCATCGCGCGGGCGATGGTGATCCGCTTGAGCTGGCCGCCGGACAGGGCCGCGGTGCCGGGGGCGATCTCGGTGTCGTAGCCCTCGGGGAGCGCGGCGACGAAGTCGTGGGCCGCTGCGGCGCGGGCCGCCTGCTCGATCTCCTCGTCACTCGCTCCCGGGCGGCCCGCCCCGATGTTCTCGCGGATCGTGCCGTTGAGGATCAGCGTCTCCTGGGGGAGCAGGGCGACCTGTTCGCGCAGGAACTCCAGGTTCAGGTGCGTGAGCGGGACGCCGTCCAGGGTGATCACGCCCGAGGAGGGGTCGTAGAAGCGGGTCGCGAGCTTGGACAGGGTGGACTTGCCGGCGCCGCTCGGGCCCGTGATGATCACCAGCTCGCCGGGCGCGGCCGAGAAGGACACGTCGGTGAGTGAGTCGCGGTGCGCGGTCGGGTAGCGGAAGCCCACGTCGTGGAAGCCGATCCAGCCGCGGACCGGCCAGGCGGGGACGGGTTCGGCCGGGTCGATGACCGACGGTCGCACGTCCAGGATCTCGTTCAGGCGCTGGGCGCCCGCGGTGGCGGCCGTGAGGGTCAGCCCCAGCTGGCCGAGGTTGCGCACGGGCGGGTACAGGTAGCCGATGAAGGCGGCGAAGGCGAGGAGTTGGCCGAGGGTCATACGGTCGGCCGAGATCTCCCAGACGCCCAGGCCGATCACGGCGAGCACGCACAGCGTCTCGACGACCTCGACGAACTGCTCGTACATCTCGCTGAGGCGGGCACCCCGGACGCTGGCCCTCATCCAGGCGCGGGCCTCGCGGTCCAGGCGCTTCTCCTCGTCCCGGCGGCGGTTGTACGCCTGGGTGAGCACGACGTTGCCGAGTGACTCCTCCACCACCGAGGTGATGGCGCCGTCGGCGAGCCGCTCGTCCTGCGAGGCCTCCTTGACGCGGCCGGAGAAACGGCGTGCGGCGAACAGGAACAGGGGCGCGAGGACGAAGGTGGCCAGGGCCAGGTCCCAGCGCAGGTACAGGGCGGCCGCCGAGTAGAAGACGGCTGAGAAGGCGGCGGCGACGGTGCCGACGACACCGGACACGACCATCTGCTCGATGGCCTCGACGTCACCGGTGAGGCGTTCGACCAGGTCGCCCCGGCGGTGCTGCTGGAAGAAGTGCGGGGGCAGGTCCTGGATGTGCCGGAAGACCTTGGCGCGCAGTCGCAGGACGAATCTCTCCGCGGTCCAGGTGGCCAGCGAGTTGCCGAGGTAGCCGACGACCGCGCCGAGCACGGCGACCCCGAGCCAGGCGCCGGCCGGGCCCCAGAAGGCGGACAGGGAACCGGCCTTCAGGGCGGTGTCGGTGAGTTCCGCGAACAGCAGGATCGCGGCGGTCTCGGCGAGCGCGGACACCACCACGCACGCGACGATCGCCGCCAGCCACCTGCGGTCGCCGCGGGTCAGCGGCCAGAAACGGCGGAAGGCCTCACGGACTTCCCTCATGACGACTCCCTCTCAGGCTCTCAGGCTCTCGGGTACGGCGGTCGCGGCGGGCGGGCGGACAGGGCGGAGGCGGGCCCCCGGTGCGAGACCCGCTCGCTCACCGGTGGCTCCGCCTCGTGACTTGGTGCCTCAGCCCTTGTGAGCGATCGGGCGGCGCTTCGGGGCGGCCTTCTTCGCCGGCTTCTTCTTCGGCGCCGGGGCGGGCTTGGCGGCCTTCTTGACGGGGGCGATCTTGTGGAAGCTCATGTCTGAATCCCTCACTGTCCTGGTTCTGCAACAGTTCCTCTACCGATCTGCTGCAACTACTTATGAATGAATGTGATTTACTTCAGTGAATTCTTTGTCAGCCCTTACAGGAGACCGGGCGGCGCTTCGGGGCGGCCTTCTTCGCGGGCTTCTTCTTCGGCGCCGGGGCGGGCTTGGCGGCCTTCTTGACGGGGGCAATCTTGTGGAAGCTCATGGTCACGTCCTTCGTTCGGAGAGTTTTCGCAGGTTTTAGGCAGCGCTTACCGCGATGGTTACTTGTGGCCGATGGGGCGGCGCTTCGGAGTGGGCTTCTTCGGCTGGGCCTTCTTCGGGGCCGGAGCGGCCTTGCGGGTCTTCTTCACCGGGGCGATCTTGTGGAAGCTCATCGTGTTCTCCTTTGCGTTTGCGTCGTTCGCTGTCGACATGGAAAACACTACGGCATTCCTGTCGCCGGAAAGGCCATCCAGCCTTAGATCTCGATAAGATTGAATATGCGGTGCCTGAGAATCGAAGATCTCGCCCGCTCATCGGAACCAATGCCTCACTGACACAGAATTTAAGGGCGGACATCTACGGACCGACCGCCGGCCCGGAGCCCCCGACGCGCACCCTGATGCCGTCCCGCACGTCCCGCGCGTCCCGCACTGATGAGTCGCGGAGTCCGCCGATCGGAAGATTGCGCAAGCTTTAAACTGTCGGCGTGGACGCAGCGGAGACAGTGGGGTCGGGTGGCGTGAGCGGGTGGGAAGTTGCCGTGCTCGATGGTGGGCCGGCTGACGGGATGCGGGTGAAGGTCGCTGATCGGCCTCGGGTGGTGCAGGTGACGTATCCCTGCCGGGCCGAGGGGGCGGAGGCCGGGGTGCGGGTCGAGGCGGTTTATGTCTATCGGCTCGATCACGGGGTGGGCGAGGAACCTCTGCGGTACGGGTTCGACATCGCCTGTCCCTGACCTCAGTCGGACGTCTCCTGCGATTCAGTCCTCGGGTTGCGCAAACGGCGGTCCTGGTGGGTTCTTGCCGTCATGAGGGCCGCGGCGTACAGGGTGAGGACCGCCGCCAGGAGGCCGTAGTAGACGCCTGGCAGGGGGCTCAGGCCGAGCGGGGGGCCCAGCGCCGACATGGGCAGGAACAGGCCGGTCGCGGCCAGGGTCGCCGCGGACCAGGTGACCGGGCCCGGGCGCCGGCCGCTCGTGCCGCGTGCGCCCAGGGACAGCAGGACCATCACCACGGCCTGGGTCAGCAGGTTCTCCGTGAACCAGCCCGAGTGGAACAGTGATTCGTCGTCGCCCGGGCCTCGCAGGGCGAAGGCCAGTACGCCGAAGGTCGCCAGGTCCGCCACGGCGTTCAGGGCGCCGAAGCCGACGATGAAGCGGAGCAGCGCCCTGGGGTCCAGGACGGTGGGGCGGCGCAGGGCGGACGGGGCGGGGCGGTCGTAGGCGAAGGCCAGTTGGGCCGCGTCGAAGCACAGGTTCTGGACGAGGACCTGGGCCGGGAGCATCGGCAGGAAGGGCAGGAGGAGGCCCGCGGAGAGCATCGCGATCACGTTGCCGAGGTTGGAGGAGAGCGTGATGCGCAGGTACGAGGCGATGTTGCCGCCCGCGTGACGGCCGGCGGCGACCGCGTGGCCGATCGCGGTGAGGTCCTTCCCGGCGAGGACCAGGTCGGCGTTGTCCCTGGTCACCCCGGCCGCGTCGCGGGGGGCGAGGCCTACGTCGGCGGTGCGCAGGGCGGGCAGGTCGTTGACGCCGTCGCCGAGGAAGCCGACCGTGTGGCCGCCGGCCTGGAGGGCCCGGGTGATCCGGGTCTTGTGTTCGGGGGTGCAGCGGGCGAAGACGGTCGTACGGCAGGCGAGTTCGGTCAGTTCGGCGTCGGTGAGGGTGTCGAGGTGGTCGGCGGTGAGGACGCCGGTCACCGGGATTCCCAGGTCACGGCAGGCGCGGACCGCGGTGCCCGGGTGGTCGCCGGTGAGGACCTTGACGGTGACGCCCCGGGCGGCGAGTCCGGCGAGGGCCTCGGCGGCGGTGGGGGCGAGGTCGTCCCGGAGGGTGATCAGGCCGCGGAAGGTGAGGCCGTGTTCGTGGGGTCGGGTCCCTGCGGGGCGTTCGGCGGTGGCGACGGCGAGGACGCGCAGTCC
Organism: Streptomyces sp. NPDC057253; assembly: GCF_042669125.1. NCBI lineage: Bacteria > Bacillati > Actinomycetota > Actinomycetes > Kitasatosporales > Streptomycetaceae > Streptomyces > Streptomyces sp. NPDC057253. The sequence goes on from NZ_JBHUXV010000031.1 coordinate 46,897, forward strand.
GTCGGCGGCCTGGGCCTCGGCCAGGGCGCGCAGGCGGGAGCGTTCGTCGTCGGAGAGGGAACAGCGTTGCAGTACGGCCTCCGCGGCGCCCTTGGTGATCAGGGTGTGCGTGCCGAGCCGGCCGGGGGTGCGGACGACGACGGTGGCCAGGCGGCGGGCCGGGTCGAAGGGGAGGGCCGTGACGCCGTCGTACTCCATGAGGGCGGCCTCGTCGGCGGCGGTGAGGAGGGCCTCGTCCAGGGCGTCGGGGGCGGGGAGGTCGGCGAGTTGGAGGGACCACCAGGCGGCGGCCGCGGCCCAGCGCAGTACCTCGGGGTCGTCGTGGCCCTCGGCGTCGAGCGCGCGGTGGACGACCGGGCGGTCCTGGGTGAGGGTGCCGGTCTTGTCGACGCACAGGACGTCCATGGCGCCGATGTCATGCAGGGCGGGGAGCCGTCGGACGATCACGTCGTGGCTGCGGGCGAGCAGGGCGGCGCCGCGGGCCAGGCAGGTCGTGACCAGGACCGGGAGCATCTCGGGGGTCAGGCCCACCGCCACCGCGACGGCGAAGGGGAGGGTCTCCAGGCCCCGGCCGCGGAGGGCGGCGTTCGCCATGAGGACGAGGGGCGGGGTCAGCAGGGCGAAGCGGATCAGGATCCAGGAGACGCCCTGGACGGAGCGTTCGAAGGTGGTCGCCGGGGGTTTTCCGGTGCGGCGGTGCGCCGCGGCAAAACGGGTGTCGGCGCCGGTCGCGGTGACGACGGCGGTGGCGCTGCCTGCGGCGACGCTGGTGCCCTGGAAGCAGAGGTGGGGGTGGTGGAAGGCGGCGGTGCCCTTGAGTTCGGACCCGTCGGGCTCGGTGGGCCCGGCCGGCTCGGCCGGCTCGGGGTCAGCGGGGTCGTGCTCCGCGGCGGACTTCGGCACCGGGGCCGACTCTCCGGTCAGGGCGGCCTGGTGGACGGTGAGTCCGGCCGAGCGCAGCAGTCGTACGTCCGCGGGGACCAGGTCGCCCGGGCCCAGCCGTACGACGTCGCCGGGGACGAGTTCCTCGACCGGGATCTCGCGGGTTGCGGGGGCGGCGTCCTCGTCGGTCCGGCGCTGGACGGTCGCCGTGGTGGCCACCAGGTGGCGCAGGGCCGCGGTGGAGCGGTCGGCGCGGTGTTCGCCGGAGGCGCGCAGGACACAGCTGACGACGACCAGCAGGAGGATCACCGCGGCGGTGCCCCAGGCGTAGACGGCGGCCGACACCAGTCCCAGGCAGAGCAGTACCGCGGTGAAGGGGTCACGCGCGCTCCGGGCGAACAGCCGGGCCCAGGACGGGTCCCGGGCGTCCGGCACCTGGTTCTCCCCGAACCGGGCCAGCCGCGACTCGGCCTGGGCCTCGGTCAGACCTCGGGGGCCGGTGTCGAGACGACGGAAGGTTTCGAGGAGCGTTGCGGTGAGGGGCGCGGAGAGGGCGAGTTCGGGGGCGGGTCCGGAAGGGGGGTCGGCCGGATCGGCGTCCGTTGCGGTTCCGCCCGCAGCGGGGAGAACGCGAAGCGCCGGAGAGGTGGGTGGAGCGGAGTCCGGAGGGGGGCTCAACGCCCCCACCCGACCCGTCTCACCAGGCACCCCCGGCCCAGGCTTCCGCCCGGGGACCGTGTCTTCAGGCCGGGGCTTCGGTGTGGGGGCGGGGCCGGCCTTCGGGTGGTCAGACACCGGCCTCGTGGAGTCGGGGCGGGGTCGGGGTGGCGGTTTCGCGGGCGGTCAGTTGGCCGAGCATGACGCGGACGACGGTCACGATGTCGGGGTCGTCGACGTAGTAGACCTGTCGGCGGCCCTCACGGCGGGAACGGACCAGCCCGGCGAGCTTCAGTTTCGCCAGGTGCTGGCTGACCGCGGGGAGCGCGCCGCCCACCCGGTCGGCGAGGTGGGTGACATCGCTCTCGCCCTGGGACAGCGCCCACATGAGGTGCAGCCGGGCCGAGGAGGCGAGGAGTCCGAACGCGGCGGCCGCCTCCGTGAGCACCTCCGCCGAGGGGTCCTGAATTCCGCCGACGACTCCGCCGACGATCCCGACGCCCTTCGCCACAGCCCGCTCCCGTCCTCCCGCACGACCACACCGACCACCGAGCACCGCGCACCGCGCACCGCGCACCGACCACCGCACCCACCGGTACTCACCAGCGCTGCCCAAGTGTAGGCGCGGCACAGTGATCGTCCCGCTTCGTCCGGTACCGGTCCCTCCCCTCGTGGGGACCGGTACCGGAGGAAGCGGTGACCGTGGGGGGAATGCGTCCGAGGTCTTCCGGCGCGCTGGTTGGCGCGCGGGGCGTCGGAATGGTGGCCTGTCATGGCGTCGCCGATGGCTGGGCCGCGAGGTCATGATCCTGCCAGCGAAGGGGCGCGAAGAGGAGGTTCCGGTGCTGGAGGCAGTGCGTTAGCGCAGGTCAGCCGTATAGGGTGAGTTTTCCGGTCCGGATTCAACCGCGAGGGAAGTAAGGGGTGGAAGACCTTGAGTTCCGACTCAGGGGCACGCACGGCCTTCGCGGAGCGTCTCGCCCTGCTGTACCGAGAGGCAGGGAATCCGCCCCTCAAGCGGGTGTCCGAGGGAGTCGGCCGGCTCCAGCGGGTCGACGAGCGCGGGCGGCCCGTGCGGGTGTCCGCGCAGCGCATCAGCGACTGGCGGCGGGCCCGTAACGTACCCGCTCAGTTCACCGCGCTCGCGGCCGTGCTGCACATCCTCATTCCCGAAGCGCGGCGGATCAGTCCCACCCCCGTCTCGGCCGGGCTGTACGACCTCGGCCAGTGGCAGCGGCTGTGGGAGCGGGCGGTGGCGCCCGAGGAGGACGAGGGTCCGCAGCAGGCGGAGGCGCCGGCCGGCGTCTGCCCCTACCGCGGTCTGGCCTCCTACCGGCAGGAGGACGCCCGCTGGTTCTTCGGCCGGGAGCGCAGCACTGAGGCGCTCGTCAAGCTGCTCCGCTCGGCCACCGAGACCGGCACGGGCGGTCTGGTGATGCTCGTGGGCGCCTCGGGCGCGGGCAAGTCCTCGCTGCTCAACGCCGGTCTCGTGACCGCGCTGGAGGATGGCGCGCTGGACGGGGAGCTCAGCGGCGGGGCCGTCCCGCGGCACCGGCCCGTCCTGCACCTGGTGCCGGGCGCCGATCCGCTCGCGGAACTGACCCGCCGTATACCCGAGCTGGCGCCGGTCGTCGCCGGGGCCCATACCGGCCGTAGAGCCGATAGCGGCGCGTCCGACGGCCGTAGAGCCGATAGCGGCGCGTCGGACGGCCGTGGAGCCGACGGCGGTACAGCCCGTGACGGTGCAGCCGACAGCCGTACGGCCGATACCGCCACAGCCTCCGGCCACACCACGGACCCCCCTCCCGACCTCGCCGCCGCCACCCGGAAAGCGATCGCCTCGTGGGCTCAGCACGAGGGCACCGCCGCCCGGCCCGTGGTGATCGTGGACCAGTTCGAGGAGGCGTTCACCCTCTGCTCGGACGAGAGCGCCCGGCGCACCTTCGTGCGGCTGCTGCACGCGGCCTGCACGCCCGCGGGGCCGGACGCCGAGGCCCCCGCCCTGGTGCTCCTCGGCATCCGCGCCGACTTCTACGAGCGCTGTCTCGACCACCCCGAGCTGGCGGACGCGCTCCAGCACCGGCACATGGTGCTCGGGCCGCTGACCGGCGGCGAGCTGCGCGAGGCCGTGACCGGTCCGGCCCGGGCCGTGGGGCTGGAGCTGGAGCCGGGGCTCGCGGAGCTGATCGTGCGCGAGGTGAGTGCCGACGGTCCGCGCGGGGCCCATGACGCGGGCGTGCTGCCGCTGCTCTCGCACGCCCTGCTCGCGACCTGGCAGCGCCGCAGGGGCGGCCGGCTGACCGTGGCCGGCTATCGCGCGGCCGGTGGGATCCAGGGCGCGGTCGCGGCGACGGCCGAGCGGGCCTGGTCCGCTCTGGACCCGGCGGCGCGTACGGCGGCCCGGTTGCTGCTGCTGCGTCTGGTGCGGCTCGGCGAGGACACCCAGGCCACCCGCCGGCGCGGCACCCGGCGTCAGCTGGCCGCGGAGTCGACGGACCCGGGCAAGACCGAGGAGTCGCTGGAGGCGCTGGTGCGCGCCCGGCTGGTGACGCTGGACGCGGAGACCGTGGAGATCACCCACGAGGCCCTGCTGACGGCGTGGCCGCGGCTGCGCGAGTGGATCGACGAGGACCGCAGCGACCATCTGCTGCGCCAGCGCATCGAGGAGGACGGCCGCTCCTGGGAGGGCTCGAACCGCGACTCCTCGCTGCTGTACCGGGGCTCGCGGCTGGAGCAGGCCCGCACCTGGGCGAAGTCCGCCGGGGACACCTATCTGACCCGCAGCGCGGTGGAGTTCCTGGCAGCCTCGGTGCGGCTGCGCCGGCGTACCGTCCTGATCGCCCGGGGCGCGGTGTCGGCCCTGGTGGTGCTCGCGATGGTGGCCGTGGGTTCGGCGGTGGTGGCCTGGCAGCAGCGCAACGACGCCGTGTTCGAGCAGGTGGTCGCGGAGGCGGACCGCGTCCAGTACACGGATCCCTCGCTGTCGGCCCGGATCGACCTGGTCGCGCACGCCCTGCGACCCGACGACGAGGGCACCAACACCCGGCTGATCTCCATCGTCAACGCGCCGCTCGCCACCCCGCTCACCGGCCACACCGGTGCCGTGTACCTCACCTCCTTCAGCCCGGACGGCAAGCTCCTGGCCACCGCCAGCTACGACCGGACCGTGCGGCTGTGGGACGTGAGCGACCGCCGGCACCCCAAGGCGCTCGGCGAGCCGCTCGCCGGGGGCACGAGCTGGATGAGCAGCGCCGTCTTCAGCCCCGACGGCACCACCCTGGCCGGTGCCGGGGACGACGGGAGGATCCGCCTGTGGGATGTCCGGGACCCCCGGCACCCGAAGTCCCTCGGCACTCCCCTGACCGGCCACGACGGCACCATCTACCTGATCGCGTTCAGCCCCGACGGGCGCACGCTGGCCTCCGCCGGCGAGGACACGACCGTACGCCTGTGGGACATGCGCGACGCGGCGCGGCCCGAGCCGCTCGACACACTGACCGGTGCCGGGGCGGCCGTGCGGTCGGTGGCGTGGAGCCCCGACGGGCGCACGCTGGCGGCCGGGGGCGATGACAAAACGATCCGCCTGTGGAACACCGCGGATCCGCGGCACCCGAAGGCCTACGACAGGGCCCTCGCGGGGCACTCCGGTCTGGTGCACTCGGTCGCCTTCAGCCCGGACGGCACCGAGCTCGCGAGCGGCAGCTCGGACGACACCGTCCGGCTGTGGGACGTGGCCGACCCGTCCCGGGCGGGTCCCGTCGGCCCGCCCCTGACCGGCCACACCGGTCCCATCTGGTCCGTGGCCTTCAGCCCCGACGGGGGCACGCTCGCCGCGGCCAGCGCGGACAGCACGGCGAGCCTGTGGAACGTGAGCGACCCGGCGTACCCCTCGCAGGTCGGCGAGCCGCTCGCCGGGAGCAGCGGGGAGATGTACGCGCTGGGCTTCAGCCCGGACGGCCGTACGCTCGCGACCGGCAGCGGCGACAGCAAGGTGCGGCTGTGGTCGATCCCGCAGGGAGACATGGTGGGCGGCAGCGGGGCGTTCCGGCGGGACGGCAAGGTGCTCGCCACGGCCGGGCGGGACGGACGGATCCGGCTGTGGAAGGTGACGGACCCGGACCGGCCGGTGGCCCTGGGCGAGCCGTTCACCCCCGAGGTGCGCGACCCGGACTCCCAGGTGCAGTTCTCCCCCGACGGCCGCATCCTCGCGGTGCTCGCCACCGGCCGGGTCCACCTGTGGAACGTCACCGACCCCGCCCACCCCGTCCCCTACGGCCCCGCGCTCGTCCTGCGCTCCCGGTTCATGGGCCCGGACGCGCTGGCGTTCAGCCCGGACGGACGCACCCTGGCCACCGCCTACGACAGCCGCAACCTCCAGCTGTGGGACGTCACCGACCCGGCCCACCCGGTCTCCCACGGCCCGATCGCCGGGCACAAGGGGTACATCGACAGCCTCACCTTCAGCCCGGACGGCCGGACGCTGGCCAGCGGCAGCGCGGACGGCACGATCCGGCTGTGGAAGGTGACGGACCCGGCCCGTACGGCCTCGCTCGGCGCGCCGCTCACCGGGCACGTCGGGCCCGTCAACGTGCTCGTCTTCAGCCCGGACGGGCACACGCTGGCCAGCGGCAGCGACGACGACACGGTCAGGTTGTGGGACGTGACCGACCCCGCGCACGCCGAGCGGGCGGGCGCCGCCCTCACCGGGCACACCGAGGCGGTCGTGTCGCTGACGTACAGCCGCGACGGCGCGAGGCTGGCCAGCGGCGGCAACGACAACACGGTCCGGCTGTGGGACGTGGCCGATCCGTCCGCGGCCGGCCCCATCGGGCGGTCGATGAGCCCCAACGCCAAGACCGGCAACTTCCTCTCCTTCAGCCCCAACAGCCGCATGCTCGGGGTGTCCAGCGGCTCCGACACGATCCGGCTGTGGGACCTCGACGTCGACGACGCGATTCGCCACATCTGTGCCACCACCGGGAATGTCCTGACGCGCCAGGAGTGGAAGGAGTACCTGCCGCGGCTCTCGTACGATCCTCCGTGCGACTGAAGCGCATTACGTGATCCCGCTCACAACTTCTCCCCCCGGCTCAGCAGTCCGCTCCCGCTGTTCCATTTGCCTTGTTAGTCTTGGCCACAGCCCGACCGCTGGTGCATCCCCCGTCGCCAGCGGTCGGGTCTTTTCGTGCATGGCCCAAGTTCTAGGCTGTGCCGGTGCACATAACGATCATCACCGCCGTCCACGCCCCCTCCGCCCGCTTCCTGCCGGAGGCCTACGACTCACTGTGCGCACAGCAACTGCCCGAAGGGTGGGAGTGGCGCTGGGTCTTACAGGAGGACGGCCGGACCGACGAGGTGCACCCGTACGTCCCCGACGACCCGCGCGTGACCTTCCGTCAGGGGCGCCCCGGCGGGCCGGGCGTCGCCCGCACGATTGCACTCGCGCACGCGACGGGGCCGTACGTGAAGGTCCTGGACGCCGACGACCTGCTCACCCCGGGCGCGCTCGCCCGTGACCTGGCCGTGCTGGAGGCCGATCCCGCGCTCGGCTGGGTGACCTCCCGCGCGCTGGACCGGCTCCCCGACGGCTCCACCGTCGCCTTGCCCGGAGACCCCGACGAGGGTCCCCTGGAGCCCGGCGCGCTGCTCGCGCACTGGAAGGCGCACGCCCTTCCGCGGGTCGTGCCGGGGACCCTCTTCGTCCGCCGTGAGCTGCTGCTCGCCCTCGGCGGCTGGATGGCCCTGCCCGCCTCCGAGGACACCGGCCTGCTGCTGGCCCTGGACGCGGTCAGCCCCGGCTGGTTCACCGCCGAGCCCGGCCTCCTGTACCGCAAGTGGGAGGGCCAGGTGACGGGGCAGCCGGCGCATGTGGACTCGGTGGAACTGGAGGCACGGGTGGCGGTGACGGAGGCGCGGGCTCGGGCGTTGGCTGCGTTGGACTGGAGCCGGTGAGGGGGTGCGGGTGTCTGGGGGCTGGGGCTGGGGGCTGGGGGTACCGTCCCGCGCCCCCGCGGCGTGTGTGCGGTGAGCGTTTGTCTCGATGTGCTGTGGTGCCCGGCTAGCGGTCGAAGTCCAGGTCCAGCATGCGGATCGCGTTGCCGCGCATCAGTTTGTAGACCACGTCGTCCGGGAGGCCGGCCACGTGTTCCTCGGCGACCTTCTTGGTGTGCGGCCAGGTCGAGTCGACGTGCGGGTAGTCGGTCTCGAAGGTCGCGTTGTCCACGCCGACGGTCTCGATGGCCTCGATGCCGTGCCGGTCGCGGAAGAAGCAGCAGAAGATCTGCCGGTAGTAGTACGTCGACGGCGGCTCCGGGATCAGGTCCCTGACCCCGCCCCAGGCCCGGTGCTCCTCCCAGACGTCGTCGGCGCGTTCCAGGGCGTACGGGATCCAGCCCATCTGGCCTTCGCTGTACGCCAGTTTCAGCCGCGGGAACTTCACCAGCACCCCGCTGAACAGGAAGTCCATCATCGAGGCCATGGCGTTGTTGAAGGACAGGGACGCCTGGACGGCGGGCGGGGCGTCGGGTGAGGCGGCCGGCATCTGGGAGCTGCTGCCGATGTGCATGTTGACGACCGTCCCGGTCTCCTCGCAGGCCGCGAAGAAGGGGTCCCAGTAGCCGGAGTGGATCGACGGCAGTCCCAGATAGGTGGGGATCTCGCTGAAGGTGACGGCCCTGACACCGCGTTCGGCGTTACGGCGGATCTCCGCGACGGCGAGTTCGACGTCCCACAGCGGGATCAGGCACAGCGGGATCAGCCGGCCGCCGCTGTCCCCGCACCACTCCTCGACCATCCAGTCGTTGTAGGCGCGCACGCAGGCGAGCCCGACCTCCTTGTCCTTGGCCTCGGCGAAGGTCTGCCCGCAGAAGCGGGGGAAGGTGGGGAAGCAGAGGGAGGCCTCGACATGGTTCATCTCCATGTCCTCGATCCGGGCCTTGGGGTCCCAGCAGCCGCGCCGCATCTGCTCGCGGGTGATCCCGTCGAGGGTCATCTCGTCCCGCGAGAACCCGACGGCCGCGATGATCCGCTTGTACGGGAAGAGCAGGCCCTCGTACTCCCACCAGTCCGTGAGCTGTCCTTCCGGATCGGTGGTGAACCGGTACTTCCCGCCGACGTACGCGAGCTCCCCGATGCCGGCGGTGAGCGGCTTCGGCCCCCGGTCCCGGTACTTGGCCGGAAGCCAGGTCTCGAAGAGATGCGCGGGTTCGATCACATGATCGTCCACGCTGATGACTTTGGGGATGTCCCTGACACCCGGTCCGGGCCGGGTCCCGCTCTCGGTGGTGACGGCCATTGCCTGCCCCCTAGCCGGTATCTGATGGGTCGTCAGATTGCAGGCTAGGGGGAGGTACGGGCATCGGCAAGGGCCGGGCGGGGTGGGGTGGGGGGTGGCGGGGGAGTAGCGGGACGGGTGGGTCACGGCGAGGGGGGTGGTTGGGGCCGGGCGATCGGAGTGAACGGGGTCGGCGGGCGCCGGGCGGTCACGGCGCGCAGGGTCGGCGGGGCCGGGCAGTCACGGCGCGTTGGGTTGGCGGGAGTCGGGCAGTGAGCGCGAGCGGGGTCGGCGGGGGTCGGGCAGTCACGGCGAGCAGGGTCGACAGGGCCAGGCAGCCACGGCTCGCAGGGTCGGCGGGAGTCGAGCAGTGAGCGCGAGCGGAGTCGGCGGGAGTCGGGCAGTCACGGCGAGCAGGGTCGACAGGGCCAGGCAGCCACGGCCCGCAGGGTCGGCGGGAGTCGAGCAGTGACCGCGAGCGGGGTCGGCGGGAGTCGGGCAGTCACGGCGCGTTGGGTTGGCGGGTACTGGGCGGTCATCGTGAGCGGGGTCGGCGGGCGCCAGGCAACCACTTCGGGCGGAGTCGGCGAGACGGGCAGTTACAGCCAGCCTCCGGATCGGCCGGTGCAGGGCGGTCACGGCGAGCAGGGTCAACAGGGCCCGGCAGTCACGGCTCGCGGGGGCGGCGGGCGCCAGGCAGTCACTTCGAGCGGAGTCGGTGAGGCGGGCAGTTACAGCCAGCCTCCGGATCGGCCCGTGCGGGGCGGTCACGGTGAGTGGAATCGGCGGTTGCCAGGCGGTCAAGGCCAGCCAGATCGACGGGCGGCCGGCAGTCACTTCGAGCGGTGCCGGCGGGACCGGGCCGTCACAGCCAGCAGGGTCGGCAAGGCCCGGCGGTCACTGCTCGCAGGGTCGGCCGGCGCCGGGGCGAGTGGGATTGGTGGGGTGGACGTCGTGCGCGCGAGGGCGGGAGGAGGTGGCGGGCGGCTTCGAAGGCCCTGGTGGTCGGAGCACTGCCGCGCCTGAGGGCACCTCCCCTTGTCCGGACCGTGCTGGCCGGGACCGCGCTGGACTGCCTGCACGTCTCGCCGGGAAACGGGACCGCATCCTGTGTCCGATCCCCTCAGCTGGAGGTCAGTTGTTCCAGGTCTCGTCGTACGGGTCGGACGGGGTCGGGACCGGCTTGGCCGTGGTGACCTGGAGGTAGGGGATCGGGCCGCCGTTCACCGTGTCCTTGGTGCGCTTGGCGGTGTAGGTGCCGGTGACCTGGAGCCAGCCGTCCGGCCTGAGGACCGGTGGGACCTGCCCGGTCAGGCCGACCTTGACCGGCTGGGCGTCCGCCGCGCAGCAGTTGAGAGCCATGCGGACCAGGTAGGGCGCGCCGGAGTGGTCCAGGGCGATGAACCCGGTGATGGTGATCTGCCGGCCGGCGAGACCCTTGCCGTGCTGATAGACCGCCCGGCCCGCGTAATCGGCCAGGCCCAGACGCAGGGGTCCGGCCGCGGGGAGCTTCTGATAGCCGTACGCCTGCTGGAGCGCCGTACCCGTGCGCATCGCGCTGTAGGAGCCGAGGGCCGGCGGCGCGACCAGGATGAGGGCGAAGAGCGGAAGGACGAGCAGCCAGGAAACGCGGGGTTCGCGATGAACATGCCCATGCTCCACCGACTCCTGCTCCTGCTCCTGCTCCTGCTCCTGCTCAGTCCGCTCCCGCGCCTTCGCCCCGGCCCGCCACTCGTACCAAGCCGTCGCCACCGCCGTCACGATCAGCACCACCCCCGCCGCCAGGACCAGCGGACGCAGCCCCGCCTTGACGTACCGCAGGTAGAGGTCGGTGAGGCCCGCGTGCAGGAGGGCCGCGCCGAGCACGAACAGGACCGCCGACTGCGCCTGCCGGTTCACAGCAGCACCCACCCGGTCAGCACCGAGACCACGATCGCCAGCGCGAGGGTGGCGGGGGCGAAGCGCAGGGCGAAGGCGCGGCCGAAGGTGCCGGTCTGCATCGCGAACAGCTTCAGGTCGATCATCGGGCCGACGACCAGGAAGGTCAGCCGCGCGGTCAGCGAGAACTGGGTCAGCGACGCGGCCACGAACGCGTCCGCCTCCGAGCAGATCGACAGCACCACGGCGAGCGCGGCCAGGGCCAGCACGGCGATCACCGGGTTCTCCGCCGCCGTACGCAGCCACGTCTGCGGAACCACGGCCTTCAGGGTCGCCGCCGCCATCGCGCCGACGACCAGGAAGCCGCCCGCGTGCATCACGTCGTGCCGCACCGAGCCCCAGAAGGCGGCCCCCTTGCCCTGCCCCTCGTACTCGTGACGGGCCGGCGGTTTCAGCAGGTCGGTGCGGCCGAGGCGCAGCCACAGCCAGCCCATCGCGCAGGCCACCAGCAGGCTCCCGACCAGCCGGGCCACCACCATCTCGGGGTTGCGCGGGAAGGCCACCGCGGTCGCCGTCAGCACGATCGGGTTGATCGCCGGGGCGGAGAGCAGGAAGGCGAGCGCCGCGGCCGGGGTGACCCCGCGCCGCACCAGCGCCCCCGCCACCGGCACCGACGCGCACTCGCAGCCCGGCAGCACCGCGCCCGCCACCCCGGCCACCGGCACCGCGAGCGTGGGGTTCTTCGGCAGCGCGCGGGCGAAGAACGACGGCGGCACGAACACCGCGATCGCCGCCGACAGCAGCACCCCGAGCACCAGGAAGGGCAGCGCCTGGACGAGCACGGCGACGAACACCGTCATCCAGCTCTGCATCACCGGCGCGCCCAGCGCCGCGCGGATCGGACCCTGGCAGAGCACCACCAGAAGCATCAACAGGGTCAGCGCGAGAGGGGAGTTGAGACGCCGCGCCTCAGCATCCGGCGCCTGGCCCGGCTCCGGGTCCGGTGCCTGGGGCGGTGCCGTCGGCGGTGCCGGCCGGCGGTCCTCGCCGGTGTCCCGCGGGTGCGGGAGTGCTTTGGTGACGGCCACGGCCGGGATCCCTCCGGTGGTGAGGTGCTGGTTTCCCCACGGGTGCGTACGGCGGTGCTGGTCCGATTGTTCAGTGTGCGCGGCGGTTTGGGGATTTCTTGGGAGATCGCGGGGGCATCGGGACCCGATCCTGGCACCACCCGCCCCGGTGGGGCAGTCTTCTCCCTCGTGGGGAGCGTTCCGAATCAAGGTCCAGGGCTGCCGGGCGACACCGCCGCGCACATGGTGGTGTGCGGGGACGACGGGCTCGCGCACCGGTTGGCGGCCGAACTCAGAGGGGTCTACGGCGAACAGGTCACCCTCGTCGTACCGGCCTCCGAACGGTCCGTGCGGCCACCGGTGGTGGTGCGGGCCCGAGCCGCGTCCGCGCTGCTGGACCGGGTAGTGACGGCGGCGGTCGGACTGACCGGGAACGGCAACTCGGGGGGCGCCGGCGGATCCGGTGGGTCCGGCGGGTCCGGTGGCTCGGGTGCCGCCGGTGGGTCCCGTGCCGCCGGTGGGTCCCGTGCCGCCGGTGGGGCCGGTGCCTCCGGTGGTGAACCCCCTGGTGGCATACGGCTGATGGAGGCCGCCGAGCCGAGCGAGGCCGCCCTCGCCGAGGCGGGCGTGGAGCGGGCGGACGCGCTCGCCCTCGTGTACGACGACGACGAGACCAACATCCGCGCCGCCCTCACCGCGCGCCGGCTCAACCCCCGGCTGCGGCTGGTCCTGCGGCTCTACAACCGCCGCCTCGGCCAGCACATCGAGGAACTCCTCGACCAGGCCGCCGCGCTGGCCGCCGGCAGCACGGGCGACGGCGATACGGCCGAGGGCTCCGGCTTCGACGCCTCCACGACCGTGCTCTCCGACGCCGACACCGCCGCGCCCGCGCTGGCCGCCACCGCCCTCACCGGCACCAGCAAGGTGCTCCAGACCGGCGGCCTGCTGCTGCGCGCGGTCGAACGGCCGCCCGCCGAGACCGGGGTGCACTCCCGCCCCGGCCTCGCCACCCTGGCCCTGCTCTCCCCGACCGACAGCACCGGCCCCGGCGGCGACCAGGGACCGGCACTGCTGCCGGACGCGGCGGCGGTACGGGACGGCGGCGGGCGCGCGACCGTCGTACTGGAGCAGGTCTCCTACGCCGGGCCCGCGCTGCCCGACGGTCGGGGCGTGATGCCCTGGTTCGCCTCGCTGTTCTCGCGGCGGCTGCGGTGGTCGCTGGCCGGCATGGTGGGGTGCGTGGTCGCGCTGGCCGTCGCGCTGTGGCTGGTGACGGGGATCCATCCCCTGCGTGCCTTCTATCTGACCCTCCTCGATCTGTTCGCGATCGACGACCCCGCGATCGGGGAGTCCGTCGGCAGGCAGATCCTGCAACTCCTGTCCGGACTCGCCGGACTGCTCCTCCTTCCGGTGCTGCTCGCGGCGGTCCTGGAGGCGCTCGGCACCTTCCGCACGGTGTCCTCCCTGCGCAAACCGCCCCGTGGTCTCGGCGGACATGTGGTGCTCCTCGGTCTCGGCAAGATCGGCACCCGGGTGCTGACACGGCTGCGGGAGCTGAACATCCCCGTGGTCTGCGTCGAGTCCGACCCCGAGGCCCGCGGCCTCGCCACGGCCCGCCGGCTGCGGGTGCCGGTGGTCCTCGGGGACGTCACCCAGGAAGGGGTCCTGGAGGCCGCCAAGATCCATCGCGCGCACGCGCTGCTCGCGGTGACCAGCGCGGACACGACGAATCTGGAGGCCGTGCTGTACGCGCGGGCCGTGCGGCCCGATCTCCGGGTGGTGCTGCGGCTGTACGACGACGACTTCGCCACGGCGGTGTACCGGACCCTGCGGGCAGCGCACCCGGGCGCCTCGACGCGGAGCCGGAGTGTGTCGCACCTCGCGGCTCCCGCGTTCGCCGGGGCGATGATGGGGCGGCAGATCCTGGGGGCGTTCCCGGTCGAGCGGCGGGTGCTGCTGTTCGCGGCGGTGGATGTGGGCGGGCATCCGGAGCTGGAGGGGAAGACGGTCGGGGAGGCGTTCCGGGCGGGGTCCTGGCGGGTGCTGGCTCGGGAGGAGTCGGGGGACGCGCCGGGGCTGGCGTGGGACCTGCCCGACACGTACGTGCTTCAGCCGTCGGACCGGGTGGTGCTGGCGGCTACTCGGCGGGGGTTGGCGGAGTTGCTGGGGCGCAGGCCGCACGTGGCGGGGGGCTGAGGTGCGGGCCTTCGCCGGAGCGGGGCGGGGTTGGGCGGGGACGTAGGGGTACGCGAAGGTGGTGCCGGGTCAGGTCGTTGTGCGGCTGCGGGTGTGTGTGGGCTGGTCGCGCAGTTCCCCGCGCCCCTCAAAAGACCTGGCCTGACCGCCCCTCCAGGGGCGCGCGGGGGAACTGCGCGGCCAGCCTCCCTCCCCCCACGCACCCGCGGACGAAACTCCTCCCCGCTACCCCAGATGCCGCGCCGCGAAGTCCAGTTCCAGCTTCACCTGTTTGATCCGCTCGTCCACCACCAGTGAGCCGTGGCCGGCGTCGTAGCGGTACACCTCGTGGACCGCCCCGCGGGACTCCAGGCGCTTCACGTAGTTGTCGACCTGGCGGATCGGGCACCGTGGGTCGTTGACGCCCGCCGAGATGTACACCGGTGCCTTCACCTGGTCGACGTATGTCAGGGGCGACGACGCCTCGAACCGCTCCGGGACCTCCTCCGGGGTGCCGCCGAGCAGGGTCCGGTCCATCGCCTTCAGCGCTTCCATCTCGTCGTGGTACGCCGTGACGTAGTCGGCGACCGGCACCGCCGCGATGCCGAGGGTCCACGCGTCCGGCTGGGTGCCGAGGCCGAGGAGGGTGAGGTACCCGCCCCAGGAGCCGCCGGTCAGGACGAGCCGCGCGGGATCGGCGAGCCCCGAGCTCACCGCCCATTCCCGCACCGCCGCGATGTCCTCCAGCTCGATGAGACCGACCCGGTGCTTGAGCGCGTCGGTCCACTCCCGCCCATAGCCCGTGGAGCCGCGGTAGTTGACGCGGACGACCGCGTACCCGTGGTCCACCCACGCGGCGGGGCCGGCCGCGAAGGCGTCGCTGTCGTGCCAGGTCGGGCCGCCGTGGATGTCGAAGACCGTCGGCAGCGGTCCCGTCGCCCCGGCGGGCTTCTGGACCAGGGCGTGGATACGGCCGCCCGGACCCTGCACCCACACGTCCTCCACCGGCACCGAGCCGGGGGACTTCAGGCCGGGCGGGTCGAGGACCACCTCACCCGTCGTCGAGCGCACCGCCGAGGGCTCGGCGGCCGAGGACCACAGGTACTCCACGCTGCCGTCGGGGCGGGCCGTCGCCCCGGAGACCGAGCCGGGCGGGGTCGGGACCTTCTCCAGCTTGCCGCTCGCCAGGTCGTACCGGAAGAGCTCGCTGCGGGCCTCGAAGCTGTGCACGATGAGCAGACCGGTGCCGTCCGGGTACCACTCGGCGCCCACGTCACCGGGCAGGTCCAGGTCCAGGTCGGTCTCCTCGGCGGTGGCCACGTCCCACACCAGCGGCTCCCAGCGACCGCGCCGCTGGTGTCCGACGAGCAGCCGGGTGTCGCCGACGACCGGCGCGAAGCCCAGGACCTCCAGGCCCAGCTCCTCGGCGCCGCCCTTGGTGTCGTCGAGCTCGGCGACCGCCGTGCCGTCCGGGCGGACCACGCGCAGGGCCGAGTGCATCGCGTCGCCGTGCTCGGTGTGCTCGATGGCGATCAGCGAGCCGTCGTGGGAGAGGTCGCCGACGCCCGCCGACTCGCGGTGCCGGTAGATCTCCACCGGGTCCTCGCCGGTCCGCACGAGATGGAGGGAGGTGCCCTCGTCGTCGGTCGAGCGGCCCACGACCGCCGTACGGCCGTCCCGGCCCAGGGCCACGCCCGCGGGATAGGAGGCGTCGAGGCCCGGAGCGGCGGGCTCGTCCGCACCGCCCTCGAAGGGCTGGCGGCGCCAGACGCCGAACTCGTCGCCGTCCTTGTCGTCGAACCACCAGATCCAGGCGCCGTCCGGGGAGAGCACGCCGTCCGTGGTGCCGTTGGGCCGGTCCGTCACCTGGCGCTGCTCGCCCGTGGCCCGGTCCCAGGCGTACAGCTCGTACGTCCCGGTGGCGTTGGACACGAACAAGGAGCGGTCGGGGGCGTCCTCCGCCCAGTCGGGCAGGGACACCCGGGGCGCCCTGAAGCGCTTCTCCCAGTCCGGCATCTCGTTCATCCGCTCGGCCGCGGCGGACCCGTTGCTCTCAGTCATGACCCCATACTGCCTGCCTTCACAGACAATCCGCAGACTAGGTCCCCAGCCTGTGGAAAACTTCTACCGGCCGCTTACCCGGACCCCCTCCCACCAGGTCCGAAAGCCCGCTTCGGGCCGATTGTCAGTGGCGGGGTGCAGACTCGTCCGCATGACCGATCTGCGCAAGACCGTGGAGAGTTTCTGGGCCTTCGCCGAGGCCCGCGACTGGAGCGCGTTCGCGGACACCCTGGCCGAGGACGTCGTCTACACCCTCCCGCAGACGCGCGAGCGCATCAGCGGCCGGGAGCGGTACGTCGAGTTCAACCGGGAGTACCCGGGCGACTGGCACCTGCGGATCGAGCGGGTGGTCGCCGAACCGGGACAGGTGGTCACCTGGGTCCATGTCACGGTGGGGCTGGAGGAGATGTACGGCATCTCGTTCTTCACCGGTGACGAGAGCGGCCGTATATCCGCGGTCACGGACTTCTGGCCGGAGCCCTACGAACCCCCGGCCGGCCGGGACCACCTGACCGAGCGGTACTGACCCCGCGCCCCGGCCGCCAGGGGCGTCCCCGTACCGTGGGGGTGTGTACCGGTTTCTGCTGACGCCCCGCTGGTTCGGCATCAACGTCTTCGTGCTGCTCGCCATCCCGTTCTGCATCTTCATGGGGTCATGGCAGCTGAGCCGGTTCGAGGACCGGATGACGGAGAGCCGGGACGCCGAGAAGCAGGTCGTCACAGACGTGCGGGAGGCCCCGCGGCCGCTGGCCGAGCTTCTGCCGGTGGACAAGGCGACCTCCGGCAAGCAGACCACCGCGACGGGGCGGTACGACAAGCAACTGCTCGTCCCGGACCGTCAGCTGGGCAACCGCGAGGGGTACTACGTCCTGACCCTGCTGCGCACCGACGGCGGCAAGGCCCTGCCCGTGGTGCGCGGCTGGCTGCCCGGCACCCCCGATCCGGCGAAGGTCCCGGCCCCGCCGAAGGGCGAGGTCACCGTCACCGGCGCGCTCCAGGCCTCCGAGACTCCGGGGGACAACGGCGTCAGTGCGCGGGGCGGGCTGCCGGCCGGGCAGACCGCGGCGATCAGCGCGGCCTCGCTGATCAACCTCGTGCCGTACGACGTGTACGACGCGTGGGTGACCCTCAACACCGGTGACTCCGGGATGAAGGCCGTGCCGGCGACCGCGCCCGGCGACAGCGGGCTGGACCTGAAGGCCTTCCAGAACCTCGGCTACACCGGCGAGTGGTTCGTCTTCGCCGGCTTCGTGGTCTTCATGTGGTTCCGGCTGGTGCGCCGGGAGGTGGAGTTCATCCGGGACGCGGAACTGGGGATCGTCCCGGACGAGGAACAGCGGGAACAGTCCCAGGAGAAAACGCCTGCCTGAGGCGCGCCCCCGCGGTCACCGCGGGAGCGCCGCCCGTCGTCACGCCGTCAGCACACCCGTCCAGTACACGGTCCCCGCGCACGCGTTGGACACCGTCGTGGACGCCGTCGGGCCGCCCGCCTCCGCCGTGTTCGTCACCAGGACGCTGCCGTCGGCCGTGCCGTCCTCGGTGATGAGCTGGGTGGAGGTCCCGGTGTCGCCGCCGGTGGAGGAGCCCGCGCTGGAGGAGGTGTCCGGGGAGGAGGTGGGATCGGGGGTGGGGTCGGTCGAGGGGTCCGTGGTGGGGCAGGTCTCGGACGGCACCCAGGCGAACTTCACGTCGTAGGAGGAACCCGGCTGGAGCAGCAGCTGGGTGACCTCGACCGACGGGTCCGGAAGCCCGGCCGCCGCGTCACCGGAGGCATGCCGCAGCGAGCCGATCTTGCTCCCGTCGGCCGCGCCCTGCGGACTCGCGGTCACGGTGCCGGGACCGGTGACCGTGCAGGCGGCGGTGGAGCCGTTGGTGACGTGGAAACTGCCGTACACCGTGCCGGAGGCGTCGGGCGCGGCGGTGGTCGCCGTGGGCGTGCCGAGCTGCGCGGCCGTACAGACCGGGGTGCTCGCCGCGGACGTGGCGGACGGGTCGGCGCCGCTGCCGGCCCCGGTGCTCGCGCCCGCGGTCCTGCCCTTGTCGTCGCCCTTCGCGTCGGCCTTGCCCTTGTCCTCCGTCTTGCCGGCGGAGCCGCCGGAGGTGGACTCGCCGCCCTCCTCCTGCTTGCCCTGGCTGGCGCCGCCCTGCATCTGGGAGGTGTGCCCGGCGTTGGAGGTGTTGGCACTGGTGGTGGAGGAGGAGACATGCACGACGGCGGGGATGGCGGTGCCGATGAACAGGGCCGCGGCCGCCATGCCGACCAGGGCCTGCCGCTTGCGTGCCCGTCGGGCGGGGACCGCCTTGCGCAGGTGCTCCAGGGTGCCGTCGCGCGGCTCCATCTCCTGGACCGCCTGCTGAAGCATCCGTCGCAGTGCCAGCTCGTCCGAGTCGAACTCCCCCGTGGAGCTCAGATCGTCGGGGCCGTGATTCACAGTTCCGTTCCCAGCGTGCGATTGCTTGTGCTCTTGCTTGTCGACCCACGTCGGCTCATGCCATTCGTAGGGTTCGTGTCGCCGTTCCTCGGAGCCGCCCTCGCCGCTCATGCCGACGCCTCCATGGCGACGCGCAGCGCGGCGATCCCCCGGGAGCCGTACGCCTTGACCGAGCCCAGCGAGATGCCGAGCGTATCGGCGACCTGGGCCTCGGTCATGTCCGCGAAGTAACGCAGGACCAGGACCTCACGCTGGCGGCGTTGCAGTCCCTTCATGGCCTTGATGAGGGAGTCGCGCTCCAGCTGGTCGTAGGCCCCCTCCTCGGCGCTCGCCATGTCGGGCATCGGCTTGGACAGCAGCTTGAGTCCGAGGATGCGCCGGCGCAGGGCCGAGCGGGAGAGGTTGACGACCGTCTGGCGCAGGTACGCGAGGGTCTTCTCCGGGTCGCGGACGCGTTTGCGCGCCGAGTGGACCCGGATGAAGGCCTCCTGGACGACGTCCTCGCAGGAGGCGGTGTCGTCGAGGAGGAGGGCCGCGAGACCGAGCAGGGAGCGGTAGTGCGCCCGGTAGGTCTCGGTGAGGTGGTCGACGGTGGTCCCGGCCGCCGCCGCTTCCTCGGCGCCGTCACGCTGACCGGGTATGCGGGTGGGTCGCGCTGCGGGCATGGGCGCGATCACCGGCATGCCACCGGGCGCCCCGGGCCTGCGGGGCCGGAGGACGGCCGCGCCGCTCGGCGCGGCCGGGAAGTCGAGTACCTGAGCCACGCCAGTTGGACACACTCACCCCCGCGAGGGTTGTACGCGGCTGTCCATCTTCTCTCAGGCAGCACAACTGACCGTGCGTCAAACGCGCTCATGCCTACCCGCTCTTCCCCTGTGTCCTGAATGAGCGAGGCGTCCCCACGCCTCGTACCGCATCCCCACACCCCCTGAAAGGGCGTTCGCAAAGACGCTCCCCGCCCTCCGCGCGGTTGCGGAGAGCGGGGAGGAAAATCTTCGGACGCCGAAGCGCCGGGATCAAGTGGTACGGACTATTGGTCGCACCACATGTCGCCCATGGATCCTACAAAGGGTTCCAGCCATGGCCAGGACTTTTTCCGTAGGCACGGGGGCGTACGGTCACCGGAGCTCGGCCGCCACCAGCTCCGCGATCTGCGCGGTGTTGAGGGCGGCGCCCTTGCGCAGGTTGTCCCCGCACACGAAGAGTTCGAGCGCCGTGGGGTCGTCGAGGGCGCGCCGGACCCGCCCGACCCAGGTGGGGTCGGTGCCCACGACATCGGCCGGGGTGGGGAACTCCCCGGCCGCCGGGTCGTCGAAGAGGACGACCCCGGGGGCGGTGGCGAGGATCTCGCGCGCCTTGCGGACGGTGACCTCGCCCTCGAAGCGGGCGTGGACGGTAAGGGAGTGCACGGTGACCACCGGGACCCGCACACAGGTCACGGCGACCGGCAGCGCGGGCAGTCCGAGGATCTTGCGGGACTCGTCCCGCACCTTCATCTCCTCCGAGGACCAGCCGTCCTCGCGCAGCGACCCGGCCCACGGTACGACGTTCAGCGCGACCGGCTCCGGGAACGGCCCGGTGTTGTCGCCGACGGCCCGCCGCACATCGCCGGGATGCGTACCGAGCTCGGTGCCCGCGACCAGGGACAGCTGCTGGCGCAGGGTCTCCACGCCGGCCCGCCCGGCCCCGCTGACCGCCTGGTAGCTCGACACCACCAGCTCCCGCAGCCCGAACTCGGCGTGCAGCGCACCCAGGGCCACGATCATGGACAGGGTCGTGCAGTTGGGGTTGGCGATGATCCCGCGCGGCCGCATCCGGGCCGCGTGCGGATTGACCTCGGGGACGACGAGGGGCACCTCGGGGTCCATCCGGAAGGCGCCGGAGTTGTCCACGACGACGGCACCGCGCGCGGCGGCGACCGGCGCCCACTGGGCGGCCACCTCGTCGGGTACGTCGAACATGGCGACGTCGACCCCGTCGAAGGCCTCCTCCGACAGGGCGATCACCTCGACCTCCTCCCCGCGCACGGCCAGCTTGCGGCCGGCCGAGCGAGGGGAGGCGATCAGTCGGATCTCACCCCAGATGTCCGCGTGCTGGGACAGGATCTGGAGCATGACCGTGCCGACGGCGCCGGTCGCTCCCACCACGGCGAGCGTGGGCCGCCTTGTCGCGGTCATCAGCGCCCGGTGCCTCCGTAGACGACGGCCTCGTCGCTGTCGGAGTCGAGGCCGAAGGCGCTGTGCACGGCGCGGACGGCTTCGTTGACGTCGTCGGCGCGGGTGACGACCGAGATGCGGATCTCGGAGGTCGAGATCAGCTCGATGTTCACACCCGCGTCGGACAGGGCGGTGAAGAAGTCGGCCGTGACGCCCGGGTTGGTCTTCATGCCCGCGCCGACCAGGGAGATCTTGCCGATCTGGTCGTCGTAGCGCAGCGAGTCGAAGCCGATGCCGGACTTGTTCTTCTCCAGGGCGTCGATGGCCTTGCGGCCCTCGGCCTTGGGGAGCGTGAAGGAGATGTCCGTCAGCCCGGTGGAGGCGGCGGAGACGTTCTGCACGATCATGTCGATGTTGATCTCGGCGTCCGCGATCGTACGGAAGATCACCGCGGCCTCACCCGGCTTGTCCGGCACGCCGACGACCGTGATCTTGGCCTCGGAGGTGTCGTGCGCGACACCGGAGATGATGGCCTGCTCCACCTGCTTGTCCCCTTGCTCGATCGGCTCACTGCTGACCCAGGTGCCCTGCAGCCCGCTGAAGCTGGACCGGACGTGGATCGGGATGTTGTAGCGGCGCGCGTACTCCACACAGCGGTGGAGCAGCACCTTCGAACCGGAGGCGGCGAGCTCCAGCATGTCCTCGAAGGAGATCCAGTCGATCTTCTTCGCCTTCTTCACCACCCGCGGGTCGGCGGTGAACACGCCGTCCACGTCGGTGTAGATCTCGCACACCTCGGCGTCGAGCGCGGCGGCGAGCGCCACGGCCGTGGTGTCGGAACCACCGCGGCCGAGCGTGGTGATGTCCTTCTTGTCCTGGCTGACGCCCTGGAAGCCGGCGACGATGGCGATGTTGCCCTCGTCGAGGGCCGTACGGATACGGCCCGGCGTGACGTCGATGATCCGGGCTTTGTTGTGGACCGAGTCGGTGATGACGCCGGCCTGGCTGCCGGTGAAGGACTGGGCCTCGTGGCCCAGGTTTTTGATCGCCATGGCCAGCAGTGCCATGGAGATCCGCTCTCCGGCGGTCAGCAGCATGTCGAACTCACGCCCGGCAGGCATGGGTGATACCTGCTCGGCGAGATCGATCAGCTCGTCCGTCGTGTCGCCCATCGCGGAAACGACGACGACCACCTGGTGGCCGTTCTTCTTCGCTTCGACGATTCGCTTGGCGACGCGCTTGATGCCCTCGGCATCGGCTACGGAGGAGCCTCCGTACTTCTGCACGACAAGGCCCACGTGCGCTCCTCGCTCAGTCCGTTTGTGTCGGCTCAGTTTACCGAGCACCCGAATTCCCCCTCCGCGGTATCGCATCGTGAGATTCGGACGCCCAGGTCAGCGCATGCCCAATGGGCGACCTGGGGAAAAGTGCACCGCGTCACACAGCGAGGTGAGGCCTGAGTGACAGCTGTGAATTAAGTTTCAAGGATTAGGGTGCGCCTGTGCGCGTACTCCTGGTGGAAGACGATGAGCCGGTCGCTGAGTCCCTCAGGCGCGGCCTGATCCGGTACGGCTTCGAGGTCGAGTGGGTCTCCACCGGCGCCGCCGCGCTGAGCCATGCCGGGCCCTACGACGTCGTCCTGCTGGATCTCGGGCTGCCGGACACCGACGGCCTCGACGTGTGCAAGGCGCTGCGCGAGCGGGGTGACGTGCCGATCATCGTGATCAGCGCGCGCAGTGACGAGACGGACCGGGTGGTCGGGCTGGAGCTCGGCGCCGACGACTACGTGTCCAAGCCGTTCGGGGTCCGTGAGGTCATCGCACGCATACGGGCCGTGATGCGGCGCGCGCGGCCCCGTAACCCCCGTGCCGACGAGGGCCCCGACCGGTACGGCTCCCGCCTCACCGTCGACCGCAAGGCCGCCCGGGTGCGCCTGGACGGCGCGGAGGTGGCCCTCGCGCCCAAGGAGTACGACCTGCTGACCTTCCTCACCGAGGAGCCGGGCGCGCTGATGTCGCGCGAGCAGATCATGGAGGCGGTCTGGGACGCCAACTGGTTCGGGCCGACCAAGACGCTGGACGTGCACGTGGCGGCGCTGCGGCGCAAGCTCGCCGGGGCGATCAGCATCGAGGCGGTCCGCGGGGTCGGCTTCCGGCTGGAGATCGTCAAGGACGACGGGGCTTCATGAACCGGCAGCTCATCCGGAGCTACATCCTGCTGGTCGCGGTGGCGATCCTCCTGTTCACCGTGCCGGTCGCGTTCACCCTGACCAAGCAGTTGCGGGACGACACCCGGCAGTCCGTGCTGCGCGAGGCGAACACCATGGCGCTGCTGCTGAGCAACGGCACCAGCACCTCGTGCGAGGCGCTGACCGAGGTGGCCACGGCGTACGGCGACGTCCAGGCGACGCCCACCGCCGCCTGCGACCCGAAGCTGCCGGTCCCGACCGAGGACGCGGCGCTGCGGCGGGCCGTGGAGAACAACGAGTCGACGACCGACTGGGGCTCCGACTTCGTCTGGGGCAAGCGTCTGACGGTCACCGTCCCCGCCGAGGGCGAGGCGGCCGTACGGATCGTCTACCCGACCTCGGACATGACCAGGCGGCTCTGGCAGATCTGGGGTTTCCGGGCCGCGCTCGCCGTGCTCGTCCTGGCCGCGGCCGCCGCGATCGGGGCCTTCGTCGCCCGCCGTATCACCGCGCCGCTGCGTGAACTCAACTCCATGGCGAGCAAGTTCAGCGACGGCGACCTCACCGCGCGCTCCCCCGTGACGGGGCCGCCGGAGACGCAGACCCTCGCCCGCACCCTGAACCAGGGCGCGGAACGCCTGGACACCCTGGTCGCCTCGCAGCGCATCTTCGTGGCCGACGCCTCGCACCAACTGCGCACCCCGCTCACGGCGTTGCGGCTGTCGCTGGACAACATCGCGGACGGCGTGGACGACGAGTTCGTACGGGAGGACGTGGAGCAGGCGACGGCCGAGGTGGTCCGGATGAGCCGTCTGGTCAACGGGCTGCTGGTGCTGGCGCGGGCCGAAGCGAAGGTCACGGCCGCCGAGCCGCTCGCCCTCCGGGACATCGTGGACGAACGGCTGACGGTGTGGAGGCCGGCCGCCGACGAGCGCGGAGTCACCATCGCGCTCAGGGGGAGTGTGGTCGACGACCGGCCGTCTGTGCTGGCCAGCCCCGGTCACCTGGACCAGGTGCTGGACAACGTGCTCTCGAACGCCCTGGAGGTCTCGCCGGACGGCGGGAGGATCACCGTCGAGGTGGAGTCCCGGGCGGACCGGGTGGTGCTGTCGGTGCTCGACGAGGGGCCGGGCATGTCCGATGCCGACAAGTCCCGTGCCTTCGACCGCTTCTGGCGCGGTCAAGGGCTGACCGGGCGCTCCGGTTCCGGCCTCGGGCTCGCCGTCGTCAAGCAGTTGGTGACCGACGACGGCGGGACGGTGACGCTGGCGGACGCGCCGGGGGGTGGGCTGAAGGTGGAGATCAGCCTTCGGGCATCGCCGAGGAGTGGTGGTTGACGATCTTCCACTGGCCGTGCCGCTTCTCGTACTCGTAGGTGTAGCGGGCCTCGACGACGCGCTTGGCGCCGGTCTTCGGGTCGGTGAGGGTGAACTCGTAGACGCCGGTGTCGATCGCGGAGTTGGTGTCGAGGACGTTGACGATCGTCCGGACCTTCTTGCCGACCGGCTTGTTCTGAAGGAAGTGCTCGAAGTAGTCGACTATGCCGGCGCGGTCGGTCCTGACCTGGTTGGAGACGGTGGGCAGCAGCACCGCGTCCTTCGCGTACAGGTCGGCGACCTTGTGCGCGTCGCCGGTCTGCAGGGCCGCGTTCCAGGTGGTGAACAGGCCCGCGATCTCCTTCTTAGTGGGCTTCTTCGGGGCGGCCGTCCCGGCGGTGGCCGCGACGGTGCCGACGGTTCCCACGGCCACGATCGCGGTGGCGGTGACTATGGCTGCGCGCTTGGTCATGGAACGACGGGTCATCGCTGTCTCCAGTGCGGTGAGAGGTGGTGCCGTGAAGTGACTCCAGCCTCTCTTCGCACTGGTTAGGGCCCGTGCAGCCGGAATACAGGGCGCAGACAAGGAACACCCAATTCACGCCCTGCGACCGCCTGTTGGCCGACCGAGCGGGTCGTCCTCGCCCCCAACTCGCTCGCCCTCACACCCGCCCGCCGAACAACGTCACCAGACCGTGGTCCAGTTGGGCGCCCACCGTCTCCTCGTCCGGGGCGACGACCGTGTACGTGCGGGACAGGAAGCGGAGCAGGTCGGGGGTGGGGAAGCGGAGGCGGGCCGTGCCCTGCGGGGTGCGGAACTCGACGTACGTGTGCGCGGGACCGGCCGGGCGGACCCGGACGTTGCCGATGCCGGCGGGCGTCCGCAGGCCCTCCCCCAGCAGCACCCGTGCGAAGGTCCACGTGGTCACCCGGCCGTCGGCCGTGACGTGCGGCGGGAAGTCGATGTGCACGGCGAGCGGGTCGGCGGAGGTGTAGCGCAGGGTCGCCGGGATCGCGAGCTCCTGGTCCGCGGCCGTGATCAGACGGGCGCCGGTCGGCTGCTGGAGGGTGACGTGCATGAGGGGCTCCGATTCGGGCGGCGGGGGCACGGGCCGGGGGTGGCCGTCGTGCTGTGAGACCACCCCGGATGCCCGCGCATTACGCCGTTTCAGAAGCCAGTTCGTATGACCCGCGTCACACCGGGCCGGAAGCCCCTGGTCCGGGCCGCTACTTGGCGGACGACGGCCCCAGGCCCAGCGGACCCGCGATCTCCTCCACCATCACCTTGCCCGCCTCGAACTCCAGCGTCTCGTCGCCCATCGCCTGGTCGGTGTCGAGGCCGTCCAGCTCCGCCAGCGGCTGGTTCAGACGGACGTGCGCGACCACCGACTGGAGGGCGCGCAGGGTCGCGGACGCCGTGGAGCCCCAGTTGGAGAAGTAGGAGAACTGCCACCACCACAGCGCCTCCGTGGTGCGGCCCGCCCGGTAGTGGGCCATGCCGTGGCGCAGGTCGGTGATGACGTCGGTCAGGTCGTCCGAGATACGGGCCGGCACCGGGGCCTTGCGGGGCTCGTAGGGGTCGAAGACCTCGGAGTAGACGTCGATCGGTTCCAGCAGCCGCGCCAGGTTCTCGCGGAGCTCGTCCACGTCGGCCTCCGGGCCCAGATCGGGCTCGTAGCGCTCGTCGGGGACGATGTCCTCGTGGGCGCCCAGACGGCCGCCGGCCAGCAGGAGCTGGGAGACCTCCAGGAGCAGGAAGGGCACGGCCGAGTCGGGCTCGTCCCCCTTCGCCACCTCGGTGACGGCCACCAGGAAGCTCTCGACCTGGTCGGCGATCTGGACCGCGAAGTCGTCGGGGTCCTGCGCGCTCACGTGCAGCGTGGCGTCAGACATCTAGGAGTCGTCTCCCCTCGAAGGCGCGGCCGAGGGTCACCTCGTCCGCGTATTCCAGGTCGCCACCCACCGGGAGGCCGCTGGCCAGGCGGGTGACCTTGAGGCCCATGGGCTTGATCATGCGGGCGAGGTACGTCGCTGTGGCCTCCCCCTCCAGGTTCGGGTCCGTGGCCAGGATCAGCTCGGTGACCGTACCGTCGGCCAGGCGGGCCAACAGTTCTCGTATGCGCAGATCATCGGGTCCTACACCCTCGATCGGGCTGATCGCGCCGCCGAGCACGTGGTACTTGCCGCGGAACTCCCGGGTGCGCTCGATCGCGACCACGTCCTTGGGCTCCTCCACCACACAGATGACGGAGGGGTCGCGGCGGGTGTCGCGGCAGATGTTGCACAGCTCTTCCTGGGCCACATTGCCGCAGGTCGCGCAGAAGCGGACCTTCGCCTTGACCTCCATCAGGCACTGCGCGAGCCGGCGTACGTCCGTCGGTTCCGCCTGCAGGATGTGGAAGGCGATCCGCTGGGCGCTCTTGGGACCGACGCCGGGCAGCCGCCCCAGTTCGTCGATGAGGTCCTGAACCACGCCTTCGTACAACGGACTGCCGTCCTTCCTTGGTTCCTTGCAGTACGTACGCTAGTTGGCCGATGCCCGGCTGTGAAAGACAGGCACCGTCGAAAGACCGGCTCCCTAGAAGGGCAGCCCGGGGATGCCGCTGCCGCCCCCGCCGAGGCCCTGGGCCAGCGGGCCGAGCTTCTGCTGCTGGAGCGTCTGCGCGTTCTCGTTGGCCGCCTGTACGGCCGCCACGATCAGGTCGGCGAGGGTCTCGGTGTCCTCCGGGTCCACCGCCTTGGGGTCGATCTTCAGCGCGCGCAGCTCGCCGGCGCCGGTGACGGTGGCCTTGACCAGCCCGCCGCCCGCCTGTCCGTCGACCTCGGTCCTCGCGAGCTCCTCCTGCGCGTTCGCCAGGTCCTGCTGCATCTTCTGGGCCTGCTGGAGCAGCTGCTGCATGTTGGGCTGGCCACCACCGGGGATCACGATCAGCTCCTGTGTCGGTACGGCTGTGCGGGTGAGGTTTTTCCTCCCTGGCACGAGCCTACGTGGTCGGGACGGGCGTCGCCCCAGCACTCTTTCGAGTGAGTCGACGTGGAGTCCTATACCTGATCAAGGCCCTCTTCCGAGCGGAAAAGCAACCAAAGCACCCCCTTCGCCACCCATTGGGCGGTAGGAAGGGTCCGGCACATCAGCATCAGGTGTCACGCAGGGTGACCGATCAGTAGGGAGCGCCGGGTGGGTCAGCCGGAGATGCAGCCCGAGGGCCCGCCCCAGGACGGGCGGGCGGATCTGGCCGGGCGGACGTTTCCGCTCGGTGACTGGGGCGAGCCCGCCGTGCGGCTGGACGAGCTGTACCGGTGGGTGGAGCGCGGGGCGCTGGAGACGGCGTCCTGGTATCTCGCGGACCGGGTGTGGAAGCGGCGCGGCGCACGGGCGCTGCGGGGCGGGGCCGCGGCGGGCGCGGTGACCGGGTCCGCGCTGCCCCTGTTGGACCTGGCGGGCTCGGCCGGGGCCGGGCTCGCGCCCTGGGGGTATCTCGCGCTGCTGCTCGCGGTGGCCTGTGTCGCCGTCGACCGGTACTTCGGGGTGACCTCCGGGTGGATAAGGGACGTGGCCACCGCGCAGGCCGTGCAGCGGCGGCTCCAGGCGCTCCAGTTCGACTGGGCGTCGGAGAGCGTGCGGGAGGTCCTGGGGCCCACCGAGGGGACGGCCGCGGAGGCCACCGAGCGGTGCCTCGGGGTGCTGCGGCGCTTCTCGGAGGACGTGACCGAGCTGATCCGGGTGGAGACGGCCGACTGGATCGTGGAGTTCCGCAACGGGTCGGCGCCGATGGGCATCCAGGGCGCGGTGACCTCCGGGGGACGGCAGGACGTGGGGGGCGCGCAGGGCCGGTTCCCGCTGCCGCCGGGCCCGCCCACCCGTCCGAACATGCCTCGGCAGCGCCCGCCCGAGCCCCGCTGAGCCCGGCCGGGCCCGCTGATTTCGCCCGAGCCCTCCCAGACCCCGGCTAGGACCGCGGCGCCGGAAACGCCACCGGGCTGCGCAGCCCGGCCCGGTTCACCGCCCGCACCCCGAAGAACACGTTGTCCTTGGACAGGTCCACCTCGTAGGACGTCACATCGCCTGCGTCGAGCACACGGGTCCACTCCGGCGCGGTCGTCTCCCGCCATACGACCTCGTAGCCCGCGAGATCCGGTTCCGTGCCCCGGGTCCAGGTCAGCCGGGTGGAGTTGGTGAGGGCGGAGGTGACGATCCCGGCGCCGCGCGGGGTGCCGGGGGCCTGGGCCAGGGTCCACAGGGCCGCCGCGTTGACGCGGGCCACCCTCGCCGTGAAGGGGAAGTCGCAGAACTCCGGCAGGTCGCCGTACTGCTTGCCGCTCTCGTCCACCCGGACGTCCTGGTGCTGGTGGGCGAAGTCCTCGGCGGGCTCGGTGAAGCGGGCGGCCGGGTAGCCGCGTTCGAGGAAGGGGATGTGGTCGCCGCCCCGGAGATAGCGGTCCCGGCGGTAGATCACCCGGACCCGCATGCCGGTCGCGTCGTTGTCCGCCACGTCCCGCACGAACCGGGCCAGTTGACGGGTCGCGGAGTCGTTCTCGCCGCCCACCGAGCGGCGGGTCGCGGCCTGCTCCGGGGTCTCCGAGGTCGGCACGCCCTCCGCGAAGAGACGGACGGTGTACGGGTCGCGGGTCCCGTCGTCGGCGGTCGAGCTGCCGACGATGTCGTTGGTGAACATGCCCTGGACGTCCGTCCCGGCCGCCTTCAGCAGCTCGGCCAGATGACCGGAGCCGTACAGGCCCTGCTCCTCCCCCGCCACCGCCGCGAAGACGATCGTCGAGGCCGGGCGGCGTCTGGCCATCACCCGGGCCAGCTCCAGGACCACCGCCACCCCGGACGCGTCGTCGTCCGCGCCCGGCGCGTCGGAGGTCGCGTCCATGACGTCGGTGACCCGGGAGTCGTAGTGCCCGGAGACGACGTACACGCGCTCGGGGGTGACCGCGCCGCGCAGGGTCGCGAGGACGTTGGTGATCCGGGTCGCGGTGGGGATGCGGGAGGCCGGTTCCTGGACGTACGACTGGAGTTCGGCCGTCATCCGGCCGCCGGAGACCTCGGCGTACGAGCGGAGTTCGGCGAGCAGCCAGTCGCGGGCCGCGCCGATCCCGCGGGCCGGGTCGTCCTGCACGGAGAGGGTGTGCCGGGTGCCGAAGGAGACGAGGGTGCGGACCGTCGCCTCGATACGGTCCGGGTCGATCTCGCGGAGCAGGGCGCGCAGTTCACGAGAGGGGGGCTGGGCGGTCGCGGGGGGCCGGCTCCCGGTCGGTGCGGCGGCCGCGGCGACCGTACCGGGCCCTCCGAGCGCGGTCGCGCCCGCCGCCGTCGCGGTCAGAACCGTTCTCCTGCTGGGACGCATGTGTCCTCCGGGGGCTGACGGGACCGGACCGGTCTCCCGTTATCGTCGTGGACACGTCAGCGTGGGGCAAGAGGCCCCGGGATCAGTCGCAGAGCCCCGCCGCCCGCGCGCACGGCAGATGGCCCTGCTCCCGGATGACGTCCTGGCTGGTGCCCTCGTCGAGGTAGGCGAGGAAGCCGGCGGCGAGCGAACCGGGGGCCGGGGCGCGGTAGGTGTAGGCGTACTCGACGCCCCGGTAGGGGTAGCGGTCCAGGTGGTCCGTGGCGGCCGCCTCACCGTCCAGCGGCACCCGGCGGACGCCCCGGTGGCCGGTGGCCAGGGTGAGTTCGCTGTAGCCGAGCGCGCCGGGCTGGGCGGCGACCTTGTCCAGCACGTCCTTGGTGGAGGCGAGTTCGCAGCGGGTGACGGGGGCGCGGACGGCGGCGGCCACCGCCTTGTCCGCCCGCGGGTCGCAGTCCAGGGACGTCGTCGGGGTCATCTCCCAGGCGCCCGCCAGCACCCGCTCCTGGAAGATCTGCCGGGTCCCCGAGTACGCGTCCCGGCTGACCAGCACCACCGGCAGGTCGGGCAGCCGGGGCAGGCTCGCGGGGCGGCCGGCGTTCAGGTCGCTCCAGCGCCGGACCTCGCCCCGGTACAGGCGCTCCACCTCGGCCCGGGTCAGCCCGCGGGTGCCGAGGTCGATGCCGTCGTTGACGACGAGGGTGAAGACCGACAGGGCGATCTTCTCGCCGCGCAGGCCCAGCCGGTCGCCCATCGGGCCGTCCGAGAAGGCGATCACGGACCGCGCGGCCTTCGCCGACCCGGCGCCCGTGGCGGCGAGCCCCGACACCCCGGCCTCGCTGCCACGCGCCTCGACGGTGATGTCGGCGCCCTCGCAGTCCTTCTCGTACTCCTTCGCGAGCGTCTCGACCACCGGGGCGAAGGCGGTGGACCCGGTCACCGTCAGGGTGCCCTTCGCGCAGCCGAGCGGGGGCGGGGTGTCGTCGCGGGCGACCACGATCGTGGCGAGGACCAGGACGGAGAGCGTGAGCAGCCCGGTGAAGATCCGGGCCGCCGGGCTGAAGACGGGTGGGATCTCGTCGGGGGTGGCACTGCGGTTGGGGTGCACCTCGCCGTCGCGGATGCCGCCGATCATCCGGATCGGCCGGCCGACGTCACCGCCGGAGAGCAGCACGAGGAGCTTGTAGTGCTCGCCGCGGTTGAGCGGGACGCGGGGGATGCGCAGCCGGTTGTCCTCGTAGCCGAAGCCGCGCTCCGGGGTGAAGTGGTCCATGAGGTGGTCGGTGTCGATCGGCTGGGTGACCGAGACCCCGCGGACCGTGCGGTCGCTGAACACCGCGGTCAGGCCGTGCCGTTCGGGGCCGGTGTAGTCGTCGCGGTCGATGCCCTGGGAGCCGTCGTTCTCGATGCGCAGCAGGACGAGGGTGGCGTCCGACATGTCCGGGGCCTCGTCGAAGAGCCCGAGCCGGACGTTGGCCCGGCCCCGCCGGACGTCGTCGCCGATCGGGTTGTCCATCTGCACGCGGTACCCGATCCGCTTGCGGCGCGGCACCCGGCGCTCGTACCAGACCATGACGCCGGACGCGACGATGCCGAGCACGGCGGTCCCGACCGCCACGACGTTCTCCGCGCTCAACCACTCCACTGTGGGTGCCCCCGCAACTCCCGCAGTTCGCTCGTACGACCACCGTACGGCTGTGCGAGCGGGGGCGTGGGGGCGGCGGGACGAAGTTCGCCGGGCGTTCAACCGGCGTACGCGGGCAGGGACTTCAGGGGGTGGCCGAGGCCGGGGGCGCGGTAGGTGCCGTCGAGGGTCCGCTGTCGTCCAGGACCGCGTAGACCGTGCCGCCGGCCCCCACGGCGACCACCAGCGCGGCGACGACGAGGGCGGCCGTGACCCGCCGGCTGCGGTCCCCCGGCTCCTCCTCCGGGTCCGGGGGGTACGGCGTCAGGTACGTGCCGGGCGAGGGGCGCGCCCGCGAGGGGTCGTGCTCGGGCTCTGCCGAGGCGTGTTCCTCCTGCCCCTCCATGGCGAGCCCTCCCCCGAGACCGCACACCTGCACGACGAAACCAGTGTCTACGCCGACCCGCCACCCGTCGAGAGCCGGCCCAGCACGGCGCTCAGCCTCCGCAACACCCGCACGACGTCACGGAGTTCCTCCTCCCCGAAGGCCTCGGCGAGCCGGTCGGCGAAGGCCACGTGGGCTGGCGGCCGGCCCGTCCTCGGTCGGCGCGAGCAGCTTGGCGCGGCGGGCGGGGTTGGCCCGGTACTCGGTGATCAGGGTGCGTCGGTCACGGCGTCCGCGTCGAGGTGGCGGGCGCCGCCGCCGTACCCCCTGGCCGCCGGACAGAAGGAGACGGCGCCGGTGTGGTCCCGGTCGTCGAGCAGGCCCCCGCGCGCGAGTCCGGCCTTGGCCCCGCAGATCGCTGCGACCGGGGCCCCGGCGTCGCGGTGGTGTGCCCAGCCTGGACAACCTGTCGCGGAAAGCTCTCGAGCGCAGACAGGACGCCGATACCGGTTCCGTATCGCGGACATTTACGCTCGCCCGCATGACCCCTCAGCCACACCCCGAGGTCGGCGTCGCCGTGAAGGCCGCGGACCGTGCTCATGTGTTCCACTCCTGGTCCGCGCAGGAGCTCATCGACCCGCTCGCCGTCGCCGGTGCGGAGGGGTCGTACTTCTGGGACTACGACGGCAACCGCTATCTCGACTTCACCAGCGGGCTCGTCTACACCAACATCGGCTACCAGCACCCGAAGGTCGTCGCCGCGATACAGGAGCAGGCGGCGAAGCTGACCACCTTCGCGCCCGCCTTCGCCATCGAGGCCCGCTCCGAGGCGGCCCGGCTGATCGCCGAGCGGACGCCCGGGGACCTGGACAAGATCT
The DNA here is from genome assembly GCF_042669125.1 of Streptomyces sp. NPDC057253. Lineage (NCBI taxonomy): Bacteria > Bacillati > Actinomycetota > Actinomycetes > Kitasatosporales > Streptomycetaceae > Streptomyces > Streptomyces sp. NPDC057253. The sequence goes on from NZ_JBHUXV010000031.1 coordinate 79,220, forward strand.
TCTTCACCAACGGCGGCGCCGACGCCGTCGAGCACGCCGTTCGGATGGCCCGGCTGCACACCGGCCGGCCCAAGGTGCTCTCGGCGTACCGGTCGTACCACGGCGGCACCCAGCAGGCCGTCAACATCACCGGCGACCCCCGGCGCTGGGCCTCCGACAGCGCCTCCGCCGGGGTCGTGCACTTCTGGGCACCCTTCCTCTACCGCTCCCGCTTCTACGCCGGGACCGACGAGCAGGAGACCGCGCGGGCGCTGGAGCACCTGGAGACGACCATCGCCTTCGAGGGGCCCGCCACCGTCGCCGCGATCATCCTGGAGACCATCCCGGGAACGGCCGGGATCATGGTCCCGCCGCCCGGCTACCTCGCGGGCGTCCGGGAGATCTGCGACAAGTACGGCATCGTCTTCGTCCTCGACGAGGTGATGGCCGGATTCGGACGCACCGGCGAGTGGTTCGCCGCCGACCTGTTCGACGTCACCCCCGACCTCATGACCTTCGCCAAGGGCGTCAACAGCGGATACGTCCCGCTCGGCGGCGTCGCCATCTCGCAGGAGATCGCCGCGACCTTCGGCAAGCGGCCCTACCCGGGCGGGCTCACCTACTCCGGGCACCCCCTCGCCTGCGCCGCCGCCGTCGCGACGATCAACGTCATGGCGGAGGAGGGCGTCGTCGACAACGCCAGGCACCTCGGTACGGCCGTCCTGGAGCCCGCGCTGCGTGAGCTCGCCGAGCGGCACCCGAGCGTCGGCGAGGTGCGGGGCGTCGGCATGTTCTGGGCCCTGGAGCTCGTGAGGAACAAGGAGACCCGCGAGCCGCTCGTGCCGTACAACGCGGCCGGTGAGGCGAACGCCCCGATGGCCGCGTTCGGGGCGGCGGCGAAGAAGCAGGGCATCTGGCCGTTCGTCAACATGAACCGGACGCATGTGGTGCCGCCGTGCAATGTGAGCGAGGCGGAGCTGAAGGAGGGGCTCGCCGCGCTGGACGTTGCGCTCTCCGTGGCGGACGAGTACACGGAGTAAACCCCCCGGGCCTTCGAACGCGTAAGGTGGCGTGCTCGTAGACATATGTACGAGCACGCCATGTGCACCTGCGCGAGGGAGGCGCCCCGACGATGCCCGGCAGCAGCGGTAACGGTGCCGTCACCCGCAGCACGCTGCGGCAGCAGATCGCGGACGCGCTGCGCGACGAGGTACTGGCCGGGCGGCTCCAGCCGGGGCAGGAGTTCACCGTGAAGGAGATCGCCGAGCAGTACGGCGTCTCCGCGACCCCGGTGCGCGAGGCACTCGTCGACCTGTCCGCGCAGGGCCTGCTGGAGGCCGACCAGCATCGCGGCTTCCATGTGCACGAGTACTCGCTCGACGACTTCCGCGGCATGATCGAGGCCCGCAGCCTGGTCACGGACGGTATGTTCCAGGCGCTCGACGCCGGCCACCGGATCTTCCAGGAGCTCGACGAACCCCGTACGGCCGCGGCGGTGGCGGGGGTACGGCGGCGCGGCGAGGAGGCCCAGCGGGCCGCCGCCGCGGGCGAACTGACCGTACTGATCGGTTACGACCTGCGCTTCTGGCGCGAGCTGAGCGTCCTGTTCGGCAACCCCTATCTCGCCGACTTCCTGCACCGGCTCCGGGTGCAGACCTGGGTGTGCACGGTCCAGCATCTGCGCCGCGTCACCGATCTGCGCGGCCGGCTGTGGGCCGGGCACACCGAGATCGCCGATGCCCTGTATGCGCGCGACACCAAGACCGCCCGTGAGCTGCTCACCGCCTACAACGGCCACTATCTGACCCTCATCGAGGGCCTCACCGCCGACTGACCGCCCCCGCCACGGGTAAGGGACCACCACGACCTGCACAGGGGGCCCCGCGCCGGGACTCCAGCGACTACCCTTCCCTGACCACCATGTGACGATATCCGCGCACAGCGAGTATCCGAGGAGCTGTCTTTTGGCCTGTGACCTGTGGCTGGTGCCGCTCGTCGACGTGTTGTGCCACACCCCGGACAACCCGTTCGCCGATGAACTCGCGCAATACAACAAGGTGCTCGCCGAGGCCGGGCTGCCGCCGGTGCCGGTGTACCAGTACATGCCGGGGCTGTCCGGCGAGGTCGCCCCGGTCGCCGGGTTCGACTACGACGCCCTGCACTTCCTGCGCCGCGCCTATCTGCTCCAGGTGTGCGGCCTCCCGGTCACCCCGGTCGACGAACTGGGCGGTGACTACGAGCAGTTGCTGGAGATGTTCGAGACGACGGCCCAGCAGTCCCATCTGGTCTGGCACTACGACCACGCGGGCGCGTACGTCCCCGTCGACTTCCCGCACCCCCTCGCCGATGACGAACTCCTCGCGGGTGGCGGCCCGTTGGGCTCCTCGCAGGCCCTGCTGCGGGAGCTGGAGTTCGTGGCCCCGGTGATCGGCATCGATCCGGCCAACCCGCCGGCGCCCCCGGAGCCGCCGGGGGCCCCCACGGAGCTGGAGGAGCCGGCCGTTCCCGCGCCGTACGACCCCAGCCCGTTCGCCCGGGAACGCCATGTCTGGCTGGGGCTGCACGCGGCGGCGACCCGGAGCCTCGCCCAGGGCTCGATGATCATCTTCAGCTGACGGATCGTCTTCGGCTCACGCCGGTCGAGGTCAACGCCCCAGCTGGGACAGGCCCTTCTGGACGTCGTCGTAGTTCATCACCGGGGTGTACGTGATCTTGGCGCCCAGGTTCATGAAGAACGGCTCGCTGATCACCGGCATCAGCGAGCTGTCCTGCATGTCGAAGACCATGTAGGCGGTGCGCTGGCCGTCCTCGGCGGTGAAGTAGGCCGCTTCGGGCTTGATCTGCTCCATCGACTGCTCGATCAGCTTCGGCAGGGTGCCGTGGCTGATGGCGTCGTTCGCCTTCTCCGTGTCCATCGAGACCTTGAGCAGTACGCGCATCGCACTCACCTTCTCCGGATCGACACGCACAGATGCACGGTTCCAGAATAGGCCTGTATGCGGTATTTCTCCCTGGCTGCTTCCGGGGGAGCAGCGACGGCGATGATCCTGGCGACCGGAGCGACCGGCCATGTGGGGAGCGAACTGGTACGGCGGCTCGCGGCGGCCGGTGAGCGCGATGCCCCGGCGGCCCGCGCGGGCACGGTTTCCGGCGGGCATGGAGGCGGTGTACGGCGACGCGGCGGACCCGGCGAGCCTGGACGCGGCCTTCGCGGGCGTGCACGGGGTCTTCTTCGCGGACCGCGCAGCGGCGAGCGTCGACCCGGCGGACCTGGCTCAGATCGCGGCGCCGGCCCTGACTACCGGCGACCACGCCGGAGCCGTCCACGAGTTGAGCGGCCCGCAGGCCCTCACGCCCACCCAGGAGCCGGCGATCCTCGGCGAGATCCTGGGCCGTGACCTGCGCGTCCGCCCTGTCACCGGCGAAGCCGCCCGCACCGGGATGGCCCGATACGGCTTCCCGCCCGAGGTGGTCGACGCGATCCTGCACCGCGCGCTGGACGGCACCCAGGGCGCGGAGGTCCTGCCGACGGCGGAGAAGCTGCTGGGACGCCCACCCAGGACGCACCGGACCGCGTTCGGAGGCGGTAGGCAGCCGTCCCGTCCCGCAGCAGCACAAGCACCGGCACCGGTACCCCCCATGGACACCCGCCCCCGATGATCCACTGAACGGGTGAATGCCCGCATACGGCCATAAATGCCTGGGCATGCAGCGCGCATGCGCTCCGTCTTGGTCAGCTCCGTGCTGCTCGCCGCCCTCGCTCCCCTCGCCGCCCCGCCCGCGCACGCCGCCGCTGCCGTACCGCCGGGGCATGTCTACTTCTGGGCGGAGCCGGGGCAGATGGGGGCGGGCGGTGCCTGGGACTACCTGCCGCCGGGGTACAAGGAGGCGGAGCCGCGGGTGAAGCGGCACGCGTACTCCTTCGACTCGCGCGCGTCCGGCACCGTGTACGCGATCGGTTTCCAGAGCGGCGGCGCCTGTCTGTACCGGGCGATCCACCCGGACGACTACTCCGACAACTGGAGTTGGGCCACCAAGTTCGACGGGGTCAGCGACACCACCATGGGCTGCGAAGCCGGCTGACCGTCCATGCGTTCCCGCACGGCGACCACGGCTCTGGCCGTCCTCGCTCTCCTCACCGCGTCCGCCTGCGCCGCCCACCCGGCACCCAGCGCCGACGACGTCATCAAGGCCGCCACCCGCCGGCTCACCGACGACTGCCTGACCCGCCGGGGCCTGTCCCCGGCGTCGGACCAACAGCGCGTCGCCGACGCGCTGTTCGGCACCGGAAGGGCCGAGCTGTCGCTGCGGCTGCGCACCGGGTTCGTCGTCCGCGCCCACACCGACGGCTGCCTCGCGGCCGCACAGCGACGGCTCTACGGCGACCAGGACCGCTGGTTCCACGCGTCCGTCGTCGTCAACAACCTGAAGCCCGAGGCCGCGAGGACCGGCCGCCCGCTCGCCGAGGTCCGTGCGGCGCACCGCGCGGAGCTCACGGAGTGGCGGCGGCTGCGCGCCCGCGCCCTCACCCAGGCGACCGCCCTGCTGGAGGGCGGCGGCACCCACCCGAAAGGAAACACGTGAAGCGCTTCATCGCCGTCCTGTCCGCCGGACTGCTCGCCACCGGAGCCGTCCTCGCCACCTCGGCCTCGGCCCAGGCGGCGGCCTGCGGCAGCGGGAACTTCTGCGCCTGGACGGACGCCGATTTCCAGGGCCAGAAGATCGAGTGGACCGGCGACGACGGCTGGTGGGAGAGCAACATGGCCGACCAGGACTCCTCCTGGGCCAACCACGGCATCTCGGGCCCCGGCATCAAGGACCACGTGAAGGTGTACGCCTCCGCCAACCGGCTCGGCCCCATGACCATCTGTCTCGCCCCGGGCCAGGAGGTCGGCTACAACGGCGTGGCCAACGACCGCGGCGACTCCCACACCTGGGCGGCCGGCTGCTGAGACACCGGCCGCCCGGACGACGGGACTCCGGTCAGAAGACCGGGGTCCCGTCCTGCGTCAGCCGCCAGTTGGTGACCGCGAAGTCCTTCGGGTCCAGGGCGCCCTTGGCCGTCACGTAGTCGATCATCAGCTGGCGGATCTCGTTGGTGGAGCTGTAGGCGATGTCGGCGGCGGCGATGTGCGGGTAGCCGGAGCCGCCGTTGGCCCGGTAGTTGTTGACGGCTACGACGAAGACCTGGTCGTCGGTGATCGAAGTCCCGTTGTAGGAGAGGTTCTTGATCCGCGAACCCTCCGCCGCCGCGATGTCGATGTCGTACGAGACGCCCGCGGCGGTGTCGTACATGTAGTCCCAGAAGCTGTTGGCGTTGGTCAGCGTCGAGGTGTCCACGGCGGTCCCCGCCGGGACCTGGTGGTAGTACTTCGCCGCGTACTCCAGGTAGTCCTTGAGCTGGGCGCCGGTGAGCTTCTTGCCGTACAGGGTGTTGTCGTAGATGTAGAGCCCGGCGATGTCCTTGATGGTGACGCTGCCGGCCGGGATGTCGGCGGTGCGGGAGAAGGGCGCGGCGACGGAGATCAGCGGCAGGGCCGCGTCCGAGGTCGACAGGCCGGCCTTCACCGTGTCCATCTGCACCTGGTGGATGAAGTCCATGATGGGGACGTCCTTCCAGCAGGACTCGGCGGCCGAGAGGTCCTCGGTGCAGGTGCCGACCGGGGTGTTGACGTACTTCACGACCAGCTCGTGGTCGGCCTCCAGGAGCTTCTTGATCTCCGGGTCCTCGTCGACCGTGTTGGGATTGAGGGTCTGGGCGGTCTTCCTGGTGACCTTCCACTGCCCGCGCACGAGTTCCAGCTCGAAGTCGAAGACGCTCAGCCGGTAGCCCCAGCAGTACGGCTCGGAGAGCAGGACGTCCTCGCCGGTCTCCTCGTTCTTGACGGTGTACGACGGCACCTCGACGTGGGTGTGGCCGACCAGGATCGCGTCGATGCCGGGGACCTGCTGGGCGACGAGGTTGGAGGCGTTCTCGACGTACGGCAGCTCGTCGCCGTACGACGAACTGCCGTCCAGGCCCGAGTGGTCGGTCAGGAAGACGACGTCACAGCCGAGGGCGCGCAGCCGGGGCACGTACTTCCTCGCCTGCTCGACCAGGCCCGGGAAGACCATCTTCCCGCTGACGTTGTCCTTGTCCCACAGGGCGATGCCGGGGTTGGTGAGGCCGAGGATGCCGACCTTGATGTCGGGGGCGCCCGGCACACAGATCCGCTTCACGGTGTACGGCTGGAAAGCGGGCCGCAGCGTCTTCGCGTCGAGGGCGTTGGCGCCGAGGAGGGGGAAGCGGCACTGGCTCTCGAACTTCCTGAGCACCTCGATGCCGTAGTTGAACTCGTGGTTGCCGAGGGCGGCGGCGTCGTAGCGCATGTGGTTCATGGCGACGGCCATCGGGTGTCTGGGCGCGCCCTTGCCGGTGATGGGCTCGACGCGCGCGAAGTAGTAGGCGAGGGAGGTCCCTTGGATGATGTCCCCGGCGTCGACGAGAAGGACGGGGTCCTCCCCCTTGGCCTCCCGCTGCTGCTTGACGAGCGTGGCGACCCGCGCGACCCCGACGGAGTTCCCCTTGCTGTCGCTGTAGGCCGCGTCCTTGTAGTAGTCCCAGTCGAAGACGTGGCTGTGCAGGTCGGTGGTGCCGAGGACGGAGAACGACCAGGTGCGGTTCTTCTGCGCGGGCTTGTGCTCGGCGGCCTCGGCGGCGGGGGCTCCCACCGACCCCGCGACGGCCACGGCCGCCCCGGTGACGGCCGACTTCTTCACGAAGTCCCGGCGGTTGAGGGGACTGACGGGCATGGAGGGCTCCTGGGGGCAAGGTGCGGGAGGACGGCACTACACGCGTAGATGCTGGTCTCACACCCGTGCGCCCGGGAACCAGGAAAAGGCCATGGGCCGGTCAAGGAAGTCCCCGACCGGCCCAACGGCTGACGCCCAAAAGGGAATTACAGGAACGAGTTGATCTCGATCGTCTCGTCGCGGCCCGGGCCGACGCCGATCGCGGAGATCGGGGCGCCGGACATCTGCTCCAGGGCCTTCACGTAGTCCTGGGCGTTCTTCGGGAGGTCGGCGAAGGTCTTGGCCTTCGTGATGTCCTCGCTCCAGCCGGGGAGGTACTCGTAGATCGGCTTCGCGTGGTGGAAGTCGGTCTGGGAGTACGGGAGTTCCTCGACGCGCCTGCCGTCGATCTCGTAGGCCACGCAGACCGGGATCTGCTCCCAGCCGGTGAGGACGTCGAGCTTGGTGAGGAAGAAGTCGGTGAGGCCGTTGACGCGGGTCGCGTAGCGGGCGATCACCGCGTCGAACCAGCCGCAGCGACGGTCACGGCCGGTCGTCACGCCCCGCTCGCCACCGATGCGGCGCAGCGCCTCGCCGTCCTCGTCGAAGAGTTCGGTGGGGAAGGGGCCGGAGCCGACCCGGGTCGTGTAGGCCTTCAGGATGCCGATGACCCGGCTGATCTTCGTCGGGCCCACGCCGGCGCCGGTGCAGGCGCCGCCGGCGGTCGGGTTGGAGGAGGTGACGAAGGGGTACGTGCCGTGGTCGATGTCCAGGAGCGTGCCCTGGCCGCCCTCGAACAGGACGACCTTGTCCTGCTCCAGGGCCTGGTTGAGCACCAGGACCGTGTCGGCGACGTACGGCTTCAGGCGGTCCGCGTAGCTCAGCAGCTCCTCGACGACCTGGCCCACCTCGATGGCCCGGCGGTTGAAGACCTTGGTCAGGAGCTGGTTCTTGCCGTCGAGGGCCGCCTCGACCTTCTGGGTCAGGATCGACTCGTCGTACAGGTCCTGGATGCGGATGCCCACGCGGTTGATCTTGTCGGCGTAGGTCGGGCCGATGCCGCGACCGGTGGTGCCGATCTTGCGCTTTCCGAGGAAGCGTTCCGTCACCTTGTCGACCGTGACGTTGTACGGCGTGATGACGTGGGCGTTACCGCTGATCAGGAGCTTGGAGGTGTCGACGCCGCGGTCGTTCAGTCCGTTCAGCTCGGAGAACAGGACCGACGGATCGACGACGACACCGTTGCCGATGACCGGGGTGCACCCCGGAGACAGGATTCCGGAAGGGAGGAGGTGGAGGGCGTACTTCTGATCGCCCACGACTACCGTGTGGCCGGCGTTGTTGCCGCCCTGGTAGCGCACCACATAGTCCACCGAGCCACCGAGCAGGTCGGTCGCCTTTCCCTTGCCTTCGTCACCCCACTGAGCACCGAGCAGCACAAGTGCGGGCACGCGCGTACACCCCTTCCGGGCGGGGCATGTCCAAGGTCAGGGGTGGACGCGTACGGTTTGCCGTCGCGTGCACCAACGGCCGTCGTCGGCCGCTGCCCGTCGGACCCGGATGCCCCGGAATAGACGAAGCCCCTGGCGCAATAGCGCAAGGGGCTCTTGCACAAAGATGCTACCCGAGGAAGCGAGGCATGGCCGAGGTGGCGACTTCCGCGACTTCCGATCAGCTGCTCGTGGTGATCGATCCGGTCGCCCGGCAGATGGACGGCGAGTCCGTACGGATCGTGAAAGACGTGCTCAGCGCGGGTGCGGCGACGAAGGTGTGTCTGCCGGAGGGGCCCGAGGAGTTCGCCCGGGCGCTGGCCCGGCGGGGCTCTCGGCGGCCGGTGGTGGTCGGTGACGACCGTGCGCTGATGCGGGCGGTGGTGCTGCTGCACCGGCAGCGGGAGCTGGCCGAATGTGTGCTGTCGGTGGTGCCGGTGGGCCCGGCTCTCGGCGTCGCCCACGCGCTGGGCGTGCCCATGGGGGCGGTGGCGGCCGCGCGGACCGTCCTGGACGGGACCGAGCGGCGCCTGGACATGCTGGTGGACGACAGCGACGGGGTGGTGCTGGGCGCGCTGCGGATTCCCGCGTCGGTCACGCGGGAGGAGCCCGTGGAGGCCGGGCGGCCCTGGCTGCGGACCTGCCAGTCCCTCGTACGGACCCTGGTGCCGGCCCGCCCCGCCCGGGAGACCGCGCCGGTCCTTCCCGGGCCCTCGCGGCTGCGGGTGGAGGTCGACGGGGCCACGCTGGTGGACCTGGACCAGCCCCTGGAGGCGGTCTCGGTGACCCCCGGCTCCGGCGGGGGCCTGGCCTCGGTGGAGGTACGCCCGCTGTCGGTGGGCGCGGAGGCGTCCCCGCTGCTGGCCACCGGCCGGACGGTCACGGTCACGGGCGCGGACTTCCGGTACCGGGCGGACGCGGGGGTGGCCGGGCCGGTACGGAGACGAACGTGGACGGTACGGGAGGGAGCGTTGGGGTTGGTGCTGCCGGGGCGGTGAGGAGGCGGGGGGACGGGGGCGGACGAGGAGCCGTCGATCAGGCAGGCCGCCCACGGAAACCCCCTGCCCGGGGTCCGGTCCAGGGCGGCGGCAGCGCGTCCGATCCGGTGCGGGGCGCGTCCGGTCAGGTCCCGTGCGGGGCGTGCCCGGCCTGGTCCAGGGCGGCAGGACTTTCGCTACGGTCCAGTGCGGCAGCATGCCCAGCCCGGCCCAGGGCGGCAGCGCGCCGGGTCCCGTCCAGGGCGGCAGCACGCCCAGCCCGGCCCAGGGCGGCAGCGCGTCCGGTCCGGGCTAGTGCGGCAGCGCGTCCGTCTCGTCCTTCAGGTTCACCCCGGTCAGGCCCAGCTCCCGGGCCCTGGTCATCAGCACCGCCAGCTTTTCCGCCGCTCCCGTGTACGACAGGCCCAGCGGGGGGCGGATGTTGGAGAGGCAGTTGCGGTCGGCGTCCGACGTCACGCCCGGAGTGGGCCGGTGGGTCAGATACGCGCCCAGGGAGTCCGCCGCCGACATCCCGGGCCGTTCCCCGACCAGGACGACGACCATCGCGGCGCCCATCGCCTGGGCGACGTCGTCGCCGAGGGCCACGCGGGCCTGTTCGGCGAGGACGACGGGAGCCAGGTGCCAGCCCTGAAGGCGGGCCGTGGTCTCCCGCACCACCGCCGCCGCGTGCTCGTGCACCGCCCGGCTGGACAGCCCGTCGGCGACCACGAAGACCGCGTCCCACTCCCCCTCGGGCAGATGGGTCCGGTCGATGGCATGCAGCCGGCGCCCCAGATCCGGCCGTTGGAGATACGTCAGCCGATCGGGAGCCGCACTGCGGACCCGTACCGTCGGCGTCCCCGCCAGCCCCGCCGCCACCGCGTCCGGGTCGAACGGCGAGTGCACCGCGTCCCGGGCCGCCGCATGCGCGGCCTGGAGTTCGAGCCGGTGCCGGGTGGGCAGTGCGGAGCCGGAGCGGCCCAGCCCGATACGGGCCTGCGTGTGGCGACGCAGGGACGACCACAACTCACCGTCGCCCAAAGCGATGTTGCTCATGCTGCGAGCTCCCTTCCGATGGCCGTCAGCGGATGTCCGCCCGACGCGTCCCTGATCGCCCCGCGGTCGTCCAGCAGCCCGATCGAGTCGAGCCAGGTCTCGAACTCCGGTGCCGGGCGCAGGCCCAGGACCTCCCGGAGGTACAACGCGTCGTGGTACGAGGCGGACTGGTAGTTGAGCATGATGTCGTCGCCGCCCGGGGTGCAGATCACGAAGGACGCGCCGGCCACGCCCAGCATCGTGAGCATGGTGGCGATGTCGTCGTCGTCCGCGTCGGCGTGGTTGGTGTAGCAGATGTCCAGCCCCATCGGCAGGCCGAGGAGTTTGCCGCAGAAGTGGTCCTCCAGGGCGGCGCGCAGGATCTGCCGGCCGTCGTAGAGGTACTCCGGGCCGATGAAGCCGACGACGGTGTTCACGAGCAGCGGGTCGTAGCGCCGCGCCACCGCGTACGCCCGGGCCTCCACCGTCTGCTGATCCACCCCGTGGTGCGCGTCCGCCGACAGGGCGCTGCCCTGCCCGGTCTCGAAGTACATGACGTTTCGGCCGACCGTGCCCCGGTCCAGGGCGAGGGCGGCCTCGTGCGCCTCGTCGAGCAGCCCCAGCGTCACCCCGAAGGAGGCGTTCGCCGCCTGGGTCCCGGCGATCGACTGGAAGACCAGGTCCACCGGGGCGCCCCGGGACATCAGGTCCACGCTCGTCGTGACATGGCACAACACGCAGGACTGGGTGGGAATGGCGTACCGCTGGATCACCCCGTCCAACAGCTCCAGCAGGTCCCGTACGGCCTTGGGGCTGTCCGTCGCGGGGTTGATGCCGATCACGGCGTCGCCGGAGCCGAGCAGCAGTCCGTCGAGGAGGGCCGCCGCCACGCCCGCCGGATCGTCGGTCGGGTGGTTGGGCTGGAGCCGGGTCGCCAGCCGTCCCGGCAGCCCGATCGTGGAGCGGAACGCGGTGACCACACGGACCTTGCGGGCCACCGCGACCAGGTCCGCGTTGCCCATCAGCTTGGAGACCGCGGCGACCATCTCGGGCGTGAGCCCGGGCGCGAGGGCGGCCAGTGCCGCCGCGTCGGCTCCGGGGGACAGCAGCCACTCCCGGAACTCGCCCACGGTCAGCCCCGCCACCGGCGCGAAGGCCGACGGGTCGTGCGTGTCGAGGATGAGCCGGGTGACGTCGTCGCTCTCGTACGGGATGAGCGGCTCGGTCAGGAACTGAGCGAGCGGCACGTCCGCCAGCGCCCAGCGGGCGGCCACCCGCTCCTGTTCGGACGCGGCCGCCAGTCCCGCCAGCCGGTCGCCGGAGCGTTCGGGACTCGCGGCGGCGAGCAGACGGGCGAGGGTGTCGAAGCGGTGCTGTCGACCGCCGAGTACGGACGTGTAGCTCATGGCGACGACGCTACGAGCCGCGTGTTGCGGTCAGATTTCTAAAGGTATGGTTGACAAACATTTAACGCCCCGAGACCCTTGCTCGACTTATTCGGTCTCCAAAGTTCCGGTTCGGAACGTAGTGGACGAACTAGGAGAGGGGCCACCCGATGGCAGTGGACGAGGGAGTCGCCCCGGCGGCGGACACGGGCGAAGAGAGTACGGTGCACCGGCTGAAGCCCAACGCCATCGGCTTGCTCGGGGTGGTCTTCATGGCGGTGGCGACCGCCGCCCCGATCACCGCGATGACCGGCAACGTGCCCTTCATGGTCTCGGCGGGCAACGGCATCGGCGCCCCCGCGAGCTATGTCGTCGCAATGGTCGTCCTGGCAATCTTTTCCGTTGGCTTCACCTCGATGGCGAAGCACATCACCTCGACGGGCGCCTTCTACGGCTTCATCTCCTACGGCCTCGGCCGCACCGCGGGGCTCGCGTCCGGACTGCTCGCCACCTTCGCGTACGTGGTCTTCGAGCCGGCGCTGATCGGCATCTTCTCGTCGTTCGCGACGGGGACGCTGAAGGACCAGACCGGGGTGGACATCCCCTGGTGGGCGTTCGCGGCCCTGATGCTCGCGGTCAACGCGACGGGCACCTGGTTCGGCGTCTCGGTCGCCGAGAAGCTCCTCGTCGTCCTGCTCGCCACCGAGGTGACGGTCCTCGCCGCGATGGCGGTCTCCGTCGCGCTCCACGGCGGCGGCCCGGACGGCTTCAGCCTCGACCCGGTCAATCCGGTCAACGCCTTCAAGGGCACGTCCGCCGGACTCGGCCTCTTCTTCGCCTTCTGGTCGTGGGTCGGCTTCGAGTCGACGGCGATGTACGGCGAGGAGTCCCGCAACCCGAAGAAGATCATCCCCAAGGCGACGATGATCTCCGTCCTCGGCGTCGGCGTCTTCTACGTCCTCGTCTCCTGGATGGCGATCTCGGGCACCGGCGAGGCGGACGCCGTCAAGGTCGCCACCGACAACCCCTTCGGGCTCTTCTTCGGCCCCACCGAGCGGTACGTCGGCCACTGGGCGGTCGACGTCATGCAGTGGCTGATGATCACCGGCTCGCTGGCCTGCGGCATGGCCTTCCACAACTGCGCCGCCCGTTACATGTACGCGCTGGGCCGCGAGGGCGTGCTGCCCTCGCTGAAGAACACGGTCGGCCGCACCCACCCCCGGCACGGCTCGCCGCACGTCGCGGGCCTGGTGCAGACGGTCGTGACGGCCGTACTCCTGCTGGCGTTCTGGGCCGCCGGGAAGGACCCGTACACCGGCACCTACGTGCTGCTCGCGATCCTCGGCACCATGGCGATCCTGATCGTGCAGGCGGTGTGCTCGTTCGCGGTGCTGGTGTACTTCCGCACGCACCACCCCGAGAGCCGGCACTGGTTCCGGACCCTGACGGCCCCGCTGCTCGGCGGTGTGGCGATGCTCGGCGTGGTCGCCCTGCTGGTCTCCAACATGAGCGCGGCGGCCGGCTCGGAGTCGGGTTCGCTGGTCCTGAAGGCCACGCCCTGGCTGGTGGCGGCGGTCGCGGCCCTGGGCATCGCGTACGCCCAGTACTTGAAGCGCCGCTCCCCGGAGCGCTATCTGCTGCTGGGGCGGACGGTCCTGGAGGAGACCAAGGAGCGTTAGTCACCGAAGAGCCGGGCGCGGTGGGACTTCCAGCGCTCCATCATCTCCGCCACGTCCTTCTCGATGAACTCGAAGAACGCGAGGGTCTCGGCCAGCCTGTGTCCCGCCGGTGTCCCGGCGCCCAGGCTGGCCACTCCCTCGCGCAAGGCGTCCTCCCACCGCTTGATGATCGCCTCACGGTTGGTGAGCGCCTGGTACCACTGGTCGGAGTGGACCCGGTACCGCTCCCGCCGCGAGCCGGGCTCCCGCTCGCGCGACAGCATGTGCACCTGCGCCAGGTAGCGCACCGCCCCGGACACGGCCGCAGGGCTGACCTGGAGCCGCTCGCCCAGTTCGGCCGAGGTCAGGGCTCCGCTGTCGGAGGCGAGCAGCGCCGAGAAGACCCGGGCCGGCATACGCGGCAGCCCCGCCTCGACGAGCTGTGCCGCGAACCGCTCCACGAACCGTGAGACCGCCTCCGGGTCCCGCTCCACCGCATCCGTCATGGTCACCACCCTAACGGGGCTTCATATGCTTCCTTAACTTCACAAATTTCTGAAGGAAGCGTACGTTCTGAAGCATGACGAAGGCCATCACCGTCTCCGGACTGCACAAGTCGTTCGGCCGGACCCATGCCCTCGACGGACTCGACCTGGACGTCGAGACCGGCGAGGTGCACGGCTTCCTCGGCCCCAACGGCGCCGGGAAGTCCACCACCATCCGCGTCCTGCTCGGCCTGCTGCGCGCCGACTCCGGCGCCGCGCAGATCCTCGGCCGCGACCCGTGGAAGGACGCGGTGGAGGTGCACCGCAGGATCGCCTACGTCCCCGGGGACGTGACCCTGTGGCGCAACCTCTCCGGCGGCGAGGTCATCGATCTCTACGGCCGGCTGCGCGGCGGTCTCTCGCAGACCAGGCGCGCCGAACTGATCGACCGCTTCGAACTGGACCCCACCAAGAAGGGCCGCACCTACTCCAAGGGCAACCGGCAAAAGGTCGCGCTCGTCGCCGCGTTCGCCTCGGACGTGGACCTGCTGATCCTGGACGAGCCGACCTCGGGCCTGGACCCGCTGATGGAGGAGGTCTTCCAGCGCTGCGTGGAGGAGGAGAGCGGGCGCGGCCGCACGGTCCTGCTCTCCTCCCACATCCTCAGCGAGGTCGAGGAGTTGTGCGACCGGGTCAGCATCATCCGCGGCGGCCGTACCGTCGAGACGGGTTCGCTCGCCGACCTGCGCCATCTGACCCGCACCAGCGTCACGGCCGAACTCGCGGGCGCCCCCAACGGGTTGACGCAGCTGCCGGGCGTCCACGACCTCGACGTCCAGGGCCACCGGGTCCGGCTCCAGGTCGACACCGACCGACTCGACGCCGTACTGCGGTCGTTGACCGACTCGGGCGTGCGCTCGCTGACGTCGACCCCGCCGACGCTGGAGGAACTGTTCCTGCGGCACTACCAGGAGACGTCATGACGAGTCTGGCGGGCACGGGCGTCCTGCTCCGCTTCAACCTGCGCCGCGACCGGCTGACGATCCCGGTGTGGGTGGCGGTGAACGCCCTGATGGTCCTGTCGATGCCGAGCACCCTCAAGGGCGTGTACGGCACCGGGGCCGAGCGCGCCGATCTGCTGCACCAGGTCGCCACCAACTCCTCCTTCCGCGCGCTGATCGGCCCCCTCTTCGGGGACTCCCTCGGCGCCCTCACCGCCTGGCGGGTCGGCGTCTACGCGGGCGCTCTCGCCGCCGTGACGAGCCTGCTGATCGTCGTACGGCACACCCGCGACGAGGAGGAGAGCGGGCGGCAGGAGCTGATCTCCTCCGGCGCGGTGGGCAGGCGGGCGTCGCTGACGGCGGCCCTGCTGGCGGCGGCGTCCGCGAACGCCGTCCTGGCCGTGCTGGTGACGGCGGGCCTGGCGGGCCAGGGAGCTGCCGGGGCAGTGGCGTTGGGCCTGGGCCTCGGGGCGGTGGGGATGCTGTTCGGCACCATGGCGGCGATCGTGGCGCAGCTGACGGAGAGCGCGCGGCTGGCCCGGGGGCTGACGGCGGGGGTACTGGGCGCGGC